>JBFGLD010000300.1:0-6729 GCA_041576335.1 Anaerolineae bacterium
CCAAAAATTTAAGCTGGCCAGTAGGGCTTTTCGGCCGGAGGACACGACCTTTACCATCGGCGGGGTAACCATTGGCACCGGTCGCCTGGCTATTATTGCCGGTCCATGCAGCGTGGAGTATCGGGAGCAACTGCTTGAGACCGCCCATGCCGCCAAGGAAGCCGGGGCCACTTTTTTGCGGGGGGGTGCTTATAAACCGCGAAGCTCGCCCTACAGTTTTCAAGGGATGGGCGAAGCAGGTTTGAAACTACTGGCTGAGGCCCGTTCAGCTACGGGACTTCCGGTCGTAACCGAGGTTATGTCGCCCACCAAAGTAGCCCTAATTGCGGTTTATGCCGACGTATTGCAGATTGGCGCTCGCAATATGCAAAATTTTGACCTGCTCAACGCGGTTGGGCGGGCTCAAAAGCCGGTGCTGCTCAAGCGTGGCATGTCGGCTACCCTCGAAGATTTGCTAATGGCAGCTGAATACATTTTGGCCCAAGGAAACAACCGGGTGATGCTCTGTGAGCGGGGTATCCGCACGTTTGACAATAAATACACCCGCAACACCTTCGATGTGAACGCAATTCCTATGCTTAAAGAATTGACTCATCTGCCCATTATTGCCGATCCCAGCCATGCGATTGGCGTGCGCCGTCATGTTCCCTCTATAACATTGGCCGGTGTGGCAGCCGGAGCCGACGGTTTGATTATCGAGATCCACCCCAATCCTGACCAGGCCGTGTCCGACGGCGATCAGTCACTTACTTTGCCACAATTTGCCGAGTTAATGCCCCGAATAAAGGCTATGGCCGCAGCTGTTGGCCGGGTTGTTTGATCTCGTGAATGCCTATGCAGCGCATGGCTTATTACCTTAAACGCCGTTGGCTTTGGCTGGCCCTGGTCGCTTGTTTGTCGCCCGCGGCGGTTATTGCCTGGCGTATCTGGCTAATTCTGCTGTACCCGTCCAATACTTATGGTTACCCGGCTGAAGTACCCCCCCATAAGGTCGCCATCGTGTTCGGAGCCGGAATCCGCAACAATCGCCCGAGCGCGGCCCTGGCCGACAGAATCGAAGCGGCGGCGGCCTTATATCACGCCGGCAGAGTAAAAAAGCTGTTAATGACCGGCGACAATCGTTTTAGTTACTACAATGAACCTCAAGTCATGATGGATTATGCCCAACGCTTGGGCGTTCCGGCCAAAGACATTGTGCTGGATTACGCAGGTCGCCGCACCTACGATAGCTGTTATCGGGCCAAAGCCATTTTTGGTGTTGACGAGGCCGTGCTGATTACCCAGGCTTTTCACCAGGCCAGGGCGGCTTATCTATGCAAAAATTTAGGCGTCAAACCCGTCGGCCTGATTGCAGATCGGCGGCCTTACCTGGCACAACTTCGATTCTGGTGGGGTGTTCGGGAGATCCTGGCCTCAGCCGTCGCCTGGTGGGATATTCATATCGCCCGGCCAACGCCCGTTTTGGGCGACCGCATCCCGATCGAAGGGTAACCCCAGTTCCTTCGGGCTATTGTCATTTATTCCCTCCTTGTCTAAAATTAAAAGTAACTTCCAGAAACCTGCTGATTTATTTCTGGTTTCGTCAAGACCGGTGAGGTCTTGAACACTTTTTGAGCTTGGAAGTACTGCTCAAACACTTAACCTTATACCTATGTGAAACTCAATAGGTCCGGATGAACTTCTGTGGAGTAAGCACAGTGACCGCCAAAGATAGTGACGCCGTCTTAATTGTGGGTAATAATAAGACTAATCTAAAGCACCTGGCTAATCAGTTGCAAGCAAACAGCTACAAGGTTTTTACGACTCACTGTGGGGAAAATGTCTTGAGACAGGCCAAGGACAATCAGCCAGATGCTGTCTTGTTAGATATCGTGTTGCCCGCTCTGAACGGTATTGAGCTCTGTCGCCGGCTAAAAGCGGATCATTATACCGCCGACATTCCGGTGCTCCTGGTGATAGCCGGAACTGAAATTGACGACTGGGTAAAAAACGTTTTCGAAGTAGGGGCTGATGATTACGTTACCAAGCCAATTCACATCGAGGAATTGTTGGCTCGCCTCAAGACCCATTTGACCCTTCGCAAATTACGAAGACGTCGGTCCGAGTCTGCCCGCGCGAGGCCGGAAAAAGACATCTACCCGCCGCAAACCGGGACCGCATTAACCCAAGTTGATGGCGAATTGGCCAATTGGATCCAAGCGCGAATTCTTGAGTTGGAAGAAGCCAATGTCAACCTGACCCGAGAGATTATCGAACGCAAGCGGATGGAGGGGGAGCTGCGCCACCATCGCGATCATCTTGAAGAGCTCGCTGCTGCGCGCACCGTCACTTTAGAAAGAGCGAACCAGCAGCTAGCTCGGCAAATTCTAGAGCGCCGGCGCATTGAGGCGGAACTCCGCGAGCGTGAACAATTTATCGAAAGTATTGCCAATGCGGTGCCCAATGTGTGGTATGTCTACGACGTCCTTGATAATCGGAGCCTATTTATCAATCAGGCCGTTAACCAAGTCCTTGGTTATACGGTAGAAGAAGCGCAAGCACTGGGAGCGAATCTTTTCGCCAAATTGATTCACCCCGACGATTTAGCCACACTACCCGATATTAGGGCTCGGTTAGAAACTCTGACCCCGGGCAAGTTTTTCGATGCAATGTATCGCCTACGGCACAGAAACGGAGATTGGCGCTGGGTATTAGCTCGGTACGCCGCTTTTAGGCAAACGCTTGACGAAGAGGTGTCCAAAATTTTGCTGGTGATGCAAGATATTACCGTGCAGAAAGAGGCCCAGGATGCCCTGGCGGAAAGTGAAACACGATACCGTTTGGTAACTGAGCTTATCTCAGATTTTGCCTATGCTCACTATCAATTTCCCGACGCGCATTATGAGCCGGTGTGGGTAACCGATGCGTTTGAGCAAATTTTCGGCTTGTCCTATTCGGAGTTTGACGCACGAGGCGGGTTCCTGGCATTGGCCCATCCGGATGATCGCGGAATGATTTTGCAAGCCGTTCAAAAAATGTTGGCTGAAGGGCATTCCTATGATTTTGAGTTTCGAATTATTCGACCCAACGGCGAGGTTCGCTGGCTGCGGGATTCCGGCGGACCGATTGACTGGGCCGGCCCCGGCCAACCGGTCCTAGTCTGCGGGGCAACTCGCGATATTACCGCTCGCAAGAGGGCCGAGGAAGCGCTCCAAAAAGCGCACGGCGAACTGGAGCAGCGGGTTAACGAATTGATCACCCTTAATCGTATTGCCCAGACACTGGCAACCGCGACAAACTTGCAAATCGCTCTTGACATCGTCGTCAAAAAATTGACGGAACTTCTCAATGCCTACAGCACCAGCATTACGATCCTCGACGAAAGCCGTTCACACCTGGAGTTGCTGGCTCACTTCGAGCAAGATGACAAATTCGACCAAAACATAGGACTGGTTTTCAGGTTGGACGATTATCCTGTAGCACGGAAGATAATTGAACACGGTCAATATGTTATTGTTCCCTGCGGACAAACCAATACGCCGGCCCATCCGGCTCACTATTTAATCCGCAATAAGGATATTTACTGTCTAATGAGTATCCCTGTTCAAATTCGGGGTAAAACGATCGGAATCCTTAGTGTAAGTACAACCGACGTGGGGCACGTATTTAGCCCGGTTGAACTGGGATTAGCCGAAACCATCGCCGGGCAGGTGGCCGGCACGGTTCAATCCGCCCGGCTTTTTGCCGAAGAGCAGCGCCAGCGGCAAATCGCCGAAAGTCGTAACAAGGAATTGGATGCTTTTGCCCGCACCGTGGCTCACGATTTGAGAAATCCTTTGGGCTTGGTTATAAGTTATGCGGATTATTTGACCGAGTATGGTTCCGAAACCGGGGTGACTGACATTCTCGAAATTGTGGCAAAAATCAAGCAATCCGGCCAAAGAACGCTCAATATTATCGACGAACTGCTCGTTTTGACGGGAGTACACAAACGGCAAGTAAAAACGGTCCCGGTCGATATGGCTCCGGTGGTAGCCCGAGCCCAGGAGTGGCTGGCTCCCTTGATTCAAACATACCAGCCAGAAATCATCCTCCCAAAGAAATGGCCTGTGGTCGAGGGTTATGCTCCGTGGCTAGAACAAGTTTGGACTAACTACCTGAGTAACGGGCTCAAGTACGGGGGACGACCACCGCGTCTGGAGTTAGGCGCAACGCCCCAAGATAACGGAACGATCCGCTTTTGGGTGCGAGACAACGGTCCGGGTCTCACCGTAGAAGCGCAAGCTGCCCTATTTACCGAATTTACCCGGCTCAGCGAGGTCAAAGTCAAGGGGTATGGACTGGGGTTATCAATTGTACGCCGTATCATGGAGAAGTTGGGCGGGCGCGTTGGAGTTGAGAGCCAAGTTGGGTACGGCAGCGAATTCTACTTTGAGCTCCCCAGCGCCGACGATGATTGAGGTGACGCTCTCAACATTCAATGACGTTAACCGCCAGCCCGCCCCTAGAAGTCTCTTTATACTTTGCCTTCATATCAGCCCCGGTCTGGCGCATTGTCCTTATCACTTTGTCAAGCGAGACAAAATGCTTTCCGTCACCGCGCAGGGCAATCCGGGCTGCGTTAATGGCCTTGACTGCAGCCATAGCGTTCCGTTCAATGCAGGGGATCTGCACCAGGCCGCCAATCGGGTCGCACGTTAAACCCAGGTTATGTTCCATCCCAATTTCGGCGGCGTTCTCGACTTGGGCCGGGCTGCCGCCTCGAACCTCTGCCAGCGCCCCTGCCGCCATTGAGCAGGCTACACCGACTTCGCCCTGGCAGCCCACATCGGCCCCCGAGATCGAGGCATTTTCCTTGTATAGGATACCGATCGCGCCGGCCGTCAACAAGAAGCGCACAATACTATCGGAGTCGGCGCCATAACAAAACCGCTCCCAATAGTGCAGCACTGCCGGAATGATCCCGGCCGCACCATTCGTCGGCGCCGTTACAACGCGGCCACCGGCAGCATTCTCTTCATTGACCGCCAGGGCATAAAGGTTCACCCAATCTATCACATTGAGCGGATCGCGCAGCGCCTCCTCCGGTTTGCCGGTTAACTTCTGGTATAGACCAGGCGCCCGGCGTGCGATATTTAACCCACCTGGCAGAATCCCCTCATTTTGGCAGCCGCGTTCGACGCACAGCTGCATCACCTGCCAAATTTCCATAAGGCCTTGCCGGATCTCCGCTTCCGTACGCCAGGATTTTTCGTTCTCAAGCATTAGCCGGCTAATCGAAAACTCCTGCTCTTGGCAGCAGTCCAACAATTGTGCGCCGTTCTTAAACGGGTAGGGCAACGGGGTATCGTCGACTGTAATTCGATCGGCCCCAACTTCCTCTTCGTTTACCACAAAGCCGCCGCCGACCGAGTAATACACCTTGCTAAGAAGCGCCTCGCCTGCAGGATCTACAGCAGTAAAACGCATGCCGTTAGGGTGGTAAGGCAGTGAGCGGCGACGGAAAATGAGGTGCTCCCTCTCTCGAAATTCGACCATTTTCATACCCAGCAAAGAGAGCTGCTGCTGGTCGCGAACGCGGGCCAGCCGGGCATCGACGCCGGCAGGATCGACCTGTTCCGGCATTTCCCCTTCCAGACCCAGGATAACGGCTTTATCGCTGCCGTGCCCCCGACCGGTTGCCCCCAATGAGCCAAACAGCTCAGTTTTGATGGCCTGGGTCTGGGTCAGCAGGTCGTTTTCAAGCAGTCTCCTCGCGAACTGGCGCGCCGCTCGCATGGGTCCAACCGTGTGAGAACTGGATGGGCCAATGCCTATTTTGAACAAATCAAATACGCTGATTGCCATGGAAATAACTCCTTCATCAAGGAAATTATCACCGAAGTCCCTAATTCGCAAACAAGTGTATCGGAGTCATACTATAGTGATGACAACACTTCCCTTTTTATGTCCTTTATCGACATACCGGTGAGCCTCGGCAATTTGTTCCAACGAATAGCGTCTGTCTATGACCGATTTAATCTTCCCGGCCTCAATTAGCTCTTTGAGGAAAATTAGATCTTTAATCTTTTCGCTTGATGGCCTCAAACCTGCGAACGTAATCATTGCCCTTTTGCCGCCGACCATTGAGGTCCATAACGTTTGAAAAAGAATTGCCGGCGTAAGGACAGTTGAAAGATAGACCCCTCCTGGCTTTAGCGAGCTCTTACAACGTGGAAACGAACTCTTGCCCACTGTGTCAAAAATAATGTCATAGGTCTCGCCGCCTTGCGTAAAATCCTCTTTGGTGTAATCAATAACCTTATCGGCTCCCAGAGATTTGACCAATTCTAAATTCGTGGTGCTACATACCCCGGTCACTTCCGCTCCAAAGAGCTTGGCCAGCTGTACCGCAAACGTACCGATCGATCCTGAAGCGCCATTGATCAGGACTCTTTGTCCGCTCTGAATATTTGCCTTATCTCTAAGAAACGGCAATGCGGTTAAGGCCCCGTCGCAGACGGCGGCCGCTTCCTCATAGGTCATATTGGCCGGTTTTATGGCCAGCGGCGCGTCTTCAGGCAAACATTTGTACTCGGCATGAGCACCAAAGCTGGTATCGGTCGATCCAAAAACCTGGTCACCTCTCTTAAATCGTGTCACATCCTTGCCTACTGATATAATTTCCCCGGCTAGCACATCCCCCAGTATACTATTTTTGGGTCTTATGAGACCAGTGAAAGATCTTGCACTAAATTGGTCACCCTTTCG
>JBFGLD010000301.1:0-6716 GCA_041576335.1 Anaerolineae bacterium
GTCGAGTGGCCGCGCTGCAATTTCGCCGGCCTGCCTGCGGCGGGACTGACGGTCGCCGGGTCGGCAACAAACATTGATTGGCCGGATTGGCGCTGGCCAAGGGCGTAGAGGCGGGCCGCCTGTTCGATCATTTCAATGGGGATGCCGGTGGCCAAAGCCGCCATTTCCGGGGTCATGTCAGCTACGCTCTCCTTAAACGCCTCAAAATCCTCGGTGCGGGCCTTGATAAAATCCATATCGGCCCAGCCTTCCCGAATGATGACGTGGGCCATGGCCAGGAACAGGTAGATGTCACCGCCCGGTTTAGGCTGCAGGTGCAGAGTGGCGTGGTCAACCAGGGGAATATGGCGGGGATCGATCACGATTAAACTGGCCCCTTTTTTGACCGCCCGCACCACTTCGTAACTTATGACCGGGTGCGACTCGGCGGTGTTGGAGCCGGTGATGAGCAGGCAGTCGGCATCGCGAATTTCGCGGATGGAGTTGGTCATCGCCCCACTACCAAAGCTTGTCGCCAGACCGGCGACGGTCGTGCTGTGTCACAACCGGGCGCAGTGGTCAACCGTGTTAGTGCCCACCGTGGCCCGCATAAATTTTTGAAAGATGTAATTTTCCTCGTTGGTGCAGCGGGCAGAGGTTAGCCCGGCCACGGCCTCAGGGCCGTAGTTTTGGATAGTGCCGGCCAGCCTGGCGGCTACGATATCGGTGGCCTCTTCCCAGGAGACGGGGACGTAATCATCCAATTTGCCCTGGCCCTGCAGCACGCTGGTTTCGGGCAAAACCCACGGTTCGTCGCTCAAGCCCAACTCGTAAGCCAGATCTCTGCGCACGAGGGGCTGGGTCAGGCGATCGGGCTTGCTGGCAAAATCCCAGCCAAAGCGTCCTTTGACACAGTTAAATTCACCGTTAACGGCTGCCTCCGGGTAGCCCTGGGTGTAGAGAATTTTGTCACCCTTAAGGGCAAACTCAAGCGAACAGCCCACCCCGCAGTAGCCGCAAATGGTACGTTTGCGGGCTAACTCCCACTCGCGCCCCTGCCCGATACGAGTGCGGGGCAGCAGGGCGGCAGTGGGACACACCTGCACACAGCTGCCACAAAACACGCAGGCCGAGTCGGCCAGCGGCACGTCGAAAGGGGTGGCAATGTAGGTCGTAAAACCGCGGTCTGCGTAATCGATGGCGTTGGCCCCCACAATCTCATCGCACACCCGCACACATTTGCCGCACAAGATGCAATACTGGTGATCGCGTACAAAGAAAGGGTTATCATCCTGGTAAAAGGGCCGGGAGAGCTCAAAATCGTAACTGGTGCCGGATACGTTGTACTCGTAGGCATAGCGCTGCAGGTCGCACGCCCCGTTCTTATCGCAAACCACGCAGTTGAGGGGGTGATCGGACACAAACAGGTCGATGATATCGCGGCGCATCTCCCACAGCTGCTCGGTTTGGGTGTGGATGACCAAGCCATCCTCACATTTCAAACCACAACTGGGGGTGAGGTTTGGCCGCCCTTCGATCTCGACCAGGCACAGCCGGCAGCCGCCCGAGGGCAGTAGGTCTTGGTGGTAGCAGAGGCGGGGAATATCGATGCCGTTAGCCAGGGCAGCCGCGAGCACGCTGGTGCCAAGGGTAGTTTTAACGGTTTGGCCGTCGATAGTCATCGTGATCATACAGGCACCTCCGGAGCGGAACCGGGGTTGATTTCAGCTTGGCCGATGCAGTCCAGATACTCCTGTTCAAAGTAGCGCAGGGTGGTTAGGATCGGGTTGGGGGCCGTTTGGCCCAGGCCGCACAACGAGGTTTTGCCCACGGTGTGGCACAGCCGGCGCAGCCGGTCAAGGTCGGCCATCGTGCCCCGGCGGTCCAAAAAACGGGCCAAAATATTGAGCATCTTGCGGGTACCGACCCGGCAGGGCAGGCACTTGCCGCACGACTCATCCTGGGTAAAGGTCAGAAAATAGTGGGCCATATTGACCATCGAGACGGTTTCATCCAGGACGATCATGCCGCCGGAGCCCATGATCGCCCCGGTCGCCTTTAACTCATCGTAATCGATGCGCGTATCCATCAGGCCGGCCGGGATGCAGCCCCCGGACGGACCGCCCAACTGCACCGCTTTCAGCCGGCGGCCAGCCGCGCAGCCGCCGCCGATGTCGAAGATGAGCTCACGCAGGGGCGTGCCAATCGGCACCTCCACCAGCCCGGAGTTTTTGATGGTGCCGGCCAGGGCAAAGGCTTTGGTGCCACCGCTTTTTTCCGTACCCAGACCGGCAAACCAATCCGGTCCATTCAGAATGATGCTGGGGATGCTGGCCAGCGTTTCGACGTTGTTGATGTTGCTGGGGTAGCCCCACAGCCCCTGCTCCGCCGGGTAAGGCGGACGCATGCTGGGCATGCCCCGTTTGCCCTCGATCGAGTGCATCAGGGCGGTTTCCTCGCCGCACACAAACGCCCCGGCCCCTTCTTTGATAACAAACTCAAAGTCCATGCCGCTGCCCAGAATATTCTGGCCGGCCAATTCGTATTCTTGGGCCTGGTTGATGGCCTGAAGCAGGGTGTTGACCGCCAGCGGATATTCGGCCCGGACATAGATGTAACCTTTATTGGCCCCGGTGGCATAGGCGGCAATGAGCATGCCCTCCAGCAAGCGGTGCGGGTCACCCTCGATGGTGGCCCGGTCCATAAAGGCGCCGGGATCCCCTTCGTCGGCGTTACAGACCAGAAATTTTGGACCGGCCGGGCTGTGGCGCAGCAGCTCCCATTTGATGCCGGTTGGGAAACCGGCTCCGCCGCGCCCGCGCAGTTTGGAGTTTTTTACCGCTCGGACCACGGCCTCCGGCGACATGGTGAGCGCCTGCTTCAAAGCCTGATAACCATCATGGGCCAAATAATCTTCTAGCGAGCCAGGGTCGATCACGCCGCACAATTGGGTGGTCACCTTCACCTGCCGGCCCAAAAAGGGATAGTCACTCCGGTCAGCCCGGCGGCTGATGAGCCACTCCGGCGACACGCCCGGGCTGCCCGCGCCAAAATGTTGGTCCAGCAGGGGGGTGACCCGCTCCGGGCTGATCGGGCCGTACAGGGTGGACTCGCCGTCAATCTCCACCTCGACTACCGGCTCACGGTGGCTGACCCCCAGGGACCCGGTTCGTTTGAGCGTTAGCGGCAGTTGGCGGCGGCGGAGATAGCCTTCGAGGGCCAGATAGGTGGGTTCAGCCCCGGCCGCAATATCGCTGGTCGACATGCCGATGCGAATGATGGCGTTCATTTGGGCGACTCCTGCGCGGCTTCAGCCCGCAAGTGCTCCAGGGCCTCCCAGGCCTTATCAGGGGTGACGCGGGCGTAGGTGCGCTCGTTGACCACCTGCACCGGGGCCAGGCTACAGGCGCCTACACAGGCCACCGTTTGCAGGGTAAAGAGGCCATCAAGGGTCGTCTCGTCCTCGGCGACGCCCAACTTATTCATCAAATACTTCAAAATGGCCTGTGAGTGGGCCACGTGGCAGGCCGTTCCTTTGCACACCCGCACCTGGTAGCGGCCCGGCGGGCTGAGTTGAAACAGGTTGTAAAAGGTCACCACCCCGTAGATGCGACTGAGAGGGAAGCCCAGCTCGCGGGCCGTCGACTCAAGCTGTGGTTGGGGCAGATAGCCGTAATGGTGCTGAATTTCCTCGAGGACGGTAATCAGGGCGTCGGGTTGGCCGCGATAGCGGTCCAGGATGGTCATCAACTCAGGCGGCGGGTCCGCCAGCGGATCGCCCCGATAAACGTGCTTTTTTAGCGGCTTCTTCGACCGCAATTCCATATAGTTACCCTATTATCCCCGGTGAGATGCCCTTACCGTATCACAAATGATCCCGACGTCACAGTGTCAGGTGTCGCATTTATGGATGACATTTGTCACATCTTTTGAGAGCCGGGATGGTTAGGCCGCGGCACATCCGGGGCGCCGGCGGTACGCGCTAACCTGATATGCAAATTGGTCCCCACTGCTTTGGCATATCGATTTGGGGTCGACAACCGGATATCTTCAGGGCAAGGGGCATTGAAATGCCCTGCTACGGATGCAAAACCCGTTGAAACGGGTTGAATTTCCGCCCTGGAGTGCGTTTTGAACGCACTTTTCGTGCTTAGGCGATGATTTCAATCATTGGCTATCCTCGGTCACGGTTTAATGCAGAGCTACCACTTGCCTCTTCCGTGATAAATACTCATTTTTTCGTCAAATAGCCAACTGCATTTCCTGTCGAGCTGTTTTCTGGCTTCCTGGCAGTACGGATATTTATGATAGACGCGACCATATATAGAATTTCGCCCACGATTGTAACGGGTAGTAAGAGAATTTCGAGTGTCAGAAAAGTGAGCATTTCAGGCGGTTTTGGCAGTTAGTTACTCCTTATTTGATGATTTGCAGCTATTCAGCCATTCCATCGATGTTGCCGCCCGCCTACTTAAATATAATTGGAAGCCATGTTTTCTTGCCAGAGGACGAGCTTTGAGGCGGTAGAAAGGGATGCAAGAAGCCGCCCGAAACTTTGTAGTTTGAGCTATTCACGATATCGGTGGCAGGTTGACCGATGACAGAGGTGACCGAGAAACTGGCTGAATCGGCCGAACCCCCGCCAACTATCACAAAGCGCTGCGTAACATAATTGGTTGACGACTGTGCTGCCACCAGCCCAACAGGCATCAACAGTAGCACAAGAGCAAGAAGTAAAAGTTTGCGCTGCATCATCGTAGACCTCCTAATCGATGTCTATAAACAGGGGGATTGTGCCGTTTGCCTTGTCGATTGGTCCAGCCACTTTGCCAACCACAATCCCATTAGCCTCACCGCTTGAAAGGCCTATCTCGCCACTCACCGAAATGGCCATTTTGTTACCAATCTCCCAGTCTGTGAGAAGTGCCAGGCTGCTTAGATTGACTGCTGGCGCCAACCCGTCGGTCACAATGACGAGATAGCTGTTGGGTGCAATATCACCGCCAACCGGCGCGAAGTCGATGTATTCGCGGTCATCTTCTAGAGTGATAGTTTCGGCCGCTACTGCCTTCATTGCTACCCCAATGACAGCGTTGCGGTTGCTTGGATCAATTTTAGCGACGGCCAGCATCGGCTGACCATTTTCGGGTGACGGCGTTACGCCAACCATTGCGACCAAATCGCCTGGCTCGATGGTCGTCCCACCCATATTGGCGACGAGAGTTAGGCTACCTCCTGAACGATCCACAATACCGTTTGTACTAATTCCGGTAGTACCGCCGAAGTAGGCGTCGAACCAGCTGCTGCCGCCCTGCACATACATGCCGCGAAAGTTATCGCTAAAGATACGCGCGCCGTAGCCTTGTTCGCCCGCCGAGTCGGTTCCTCGGGCAAAAAGACCCTTGCCGCCTTCAAAATAGCCTCCCTCATTGAAAAAACTGTAGCTGTTGGAGGTGTCACCACGCCCATAAACGCCCACGCCTTGATTGCTCTGACCGTAGACACCCGGCGCTAAGATATTAGGATGGCTGCGATCCCCGTTGCTGTAGCCGTAGACACCAATGCCGTTTGTGCTGTAGAAGTAGCCGGCATAACCACGATTGGCATTGCTGCCGCCATCAAAGCCATAAACGGCATAGCCGTCCTCCGTTTGCCCATAGATAGCGCGACCATTTGCGGCAAGACCATAGATCGCATTGCCCGTTGTCGATTGACCTGTAATTGCGCCACGGTTAAAGCTAAATGTATCGTTGTTCATTTGCACATCGAGCAAGTAGTTGTTGGGAAATGCATTGGCTGTGCCTTTGACAATGGCACCGGGGCGCAGCGTGTGGGCCATCGGGGCAGGCAAAATCTCCTGACGCGGCGTTAGCAGCTCGCCATTGATAGTTTGAGCAAGCCATAACTCTTCGCCATTGAAGATGTCGGTTGCGATGCCAAGTCGCGTCTCAAAGAGGCCACCATTCACAGCGATGTTGGTATTGCCACTATCCCAGAGCAATACGCCACCCGCCTGGGCGTTATAAATTTGGAATCGCATAGTGAATGTGCCATTGAGCGGCATATCGTTCTTATCGGTGAGGTAGCCTTGATAGGTGATGGCGTCGCCAATTGTTGCTAGAGGTGGAAGGTTGGATTCGCCCGAATCAGCACCTACCCAACTAGGCCAATACGCGCCCAACCCACCAAGCAGCAACAATGCGACGGCAACAACGCATATTTGAGGAAGTAAACTTTTTGCTTTCATCTTTTTCCCTTTCAATGGTCTTCACGAAAAGCATTATTATTTATATTGTAATTGTAACTGCAGTGTCAAAGTCGGCCCGTAGGTGGGATCGAGCATCAGGCTACGCTGCATCGCCTGACGAGCCGCAGCGAATTTCTCCTGCTGGAAATAGGCGGTTGCGAGACCAAGGTAAAAATCGGCCGAATCAGGCTCCCACTTTACCGCTTGCTCAAATGCACCCTGCGCTGCCGCAAGGTTGCCATCCTGTAATTGGGCCCAGCCCAAAATGCCAAATGCAATCCCATCCGTTGCATCGAGATCAACCGCCCGTTGTGCCAGCATTAACGCAACTGCCCAATCGTCCGACCGCAGTGCAAGATCAGCGTATTGCTGATACGTCAGCGCCATCGTCGGGGCCAGGGCAATTGCCTGTTCATAAGCCCCATAAGCCAACTCAATTTTTTCAGGTGATTCAATTGCCTCACGAGCATAAATGGCGGCAAGCTGGGTA
>JBFGLD010000302.1:0-6712 GCA_041576335.1 Anaerolineae bacterium
CCGGCTATTGCGCTCGGGGTAAACCAGGTGATCATGATGGTCCTGGCCATGGTCGTGGTTGCCGGTCTTGTTGGCGGTGGGGGGTTAGGCTTACTGGCAGTGAAGGGCCTGGCTAATCCTCTAAAAGATCTGGGCCGGGGCATTGAGGCGGGGGTGGCCATCGTCATTATGGCCATGATCATGGACCGGATCACCCAGGCCTGGGCCAGAAATCGGCAGCAAGAGGCGCATCGAGAATAAGGCGCCTAAAAGTCAACCTTCCAAATTTTCTCGGGATTGAGTTCAAAGCCGGGTAAGAGCGGGTCTCCCAAGACTGAGGCCGGGTATTCCAGACAATTAACTTGAATGGTAGACCTATAGATGTAGAGACTATGTCTTTATACCTCAGATTGAAGTTGAATTTACAAACAGGGCAAACAAACGAACGAGGCTGCATCCCGGGTCTTAGGCGTGCGGCACGCATGCCGCACGCCTAATTAGCTCGCTCAGTACGGAATTTGACCGTAAAATTTCATTACGGCATCCAGGCCTGCCACTTGTCCGGATTGGCCGTGATCCAGGCCCGGGCGGCTTCTTCGGGGCTCTGCCCAGCTTCATCGACCGCAGCGATCATCGTGATTTGGTCCTGAGTGGAGTAGTTGAGGTTCTTTAATAATTGATAAGCGTCTGGTGCTTTGTCTTCAAGTTGGGCTGAGAAAATTTTGAATAAGTTATCGGCGGGATAGGCACAATCAATGCCGCCCGACTCAGCCTTGGCGTAACATTCGTCGCTGTAAGACGGTAATTCTACCTGCGTCAGCTCGTACTTGGCGTGGACCGCGTGAGGTGTCCAGAAGTAAAATAAGACGGGTTCTTCCCGGCTTACGGCCGAGTCTAGGGCAGCTAAGAGGGCCTCTTCAGAGCCTGCGAACACGACCTCGAAGTTTAGACCCAGGTTATTAATGATATCAGAGTCGTACTGAACCCAGCTCTGGTCACCTGCCAGAAATTGGCCCTTGTCGCCCGTCTCGGCGGTGCTAAAAAGCTGCGCGTTGTCGGGGTTTTGAAACCCTTCCCAGCTGGCTAATTCAGGGTTATCCTGCAAAACATAGGTTGGCATAAACCAACCAATTTCCCCTACCGGGCCAAGCAGGCCCCCGTTTTCGACGCTCTTTTGCTCGTCAATGTAGAGAGCAATATTGTCGGCATGACCGGAGGGCCAAACTTCCAGGCTGGCATCCAGATCACCTTTGGCCAGCGCCGACCATTGTGCGTTTTCGTCAAGCGTGACAATTTCCACCGGGTAACCCATTTGCTCTTCGAGCAATACCTTAGCGACCGCAACGTTAACCTGCGAGCCCGACCAGGGATTCTCAACGAGCCTGATCACCGGTTTATCGGCCTCCGCCGGTTCTGCGGCGGCCTCTTCTTGCTCAGGTGCGGCCTCCTCCTGGACCGGTGCGGCTTCTTGCTGCTGGGCCGGATGGGGTTGGGCCCCACCACAGGCGGCGACAGCCGCGGCTATGGTCAATGTTATGACTAACAGTGATAGAAACTTACCTAAATTGCTCTTGTTCATCATGCTCCTCCTCTTTGTGCTAATAGTAAGACTTTAGCCTGTCGGCAGTATGTATGGCCGGCATAACATACAGGCCCGATACGGCGAGTATAACATCAGCTGAAAACCGTGTCAAAAGGACTTCTGGTTGGGCCAGGGTTTTAGCAAAGCCCAACCTTACGGAAAATATTGGACAGACCTCGTGTGTTGAACCCGATTTGGTCAGGCCTCCAAACCAACGGCTTTTTGCCGGTGAGCTTGCCAGACGGCCCGAAAGTCGTAAGTTGCATAGAATTCGGTCTTAAAGGCGGCCCAGGCGTTTTTTTCGATGGCCAGGTTAACCTCGCGAAGCTTTTCGGGCGGCAGGCGCAAGGTCACGACTTGACCGATGCCCTTTAGGTATTGGCTCGGCGGCGCAACTCTTTAGATCTGAACTTACCAGGCAAAATATGTCTGATTAATCTACGGGTTGTATAATGCATAACACTGGTCCGGTCAAAACTCTGCCCTTTGACCTGAAATCCAGCCCCAAAATGAGGGCAGGATTGAGAAGCTATTTCTGGCCAAGCACATCGTACCGGAAACGCCGGGAAAGTCAAAACCAAGTTTTTTGCCAAACTCGATGAGGAGTGTTCTGATGGGAAGAAAAGAACGCGCTACAAATCGGGCCGCGCGCCGGAAAAGCCGGGCCCAATCGCCTCTGCTTCGCATACCGTTTCGACGGTTACATAATCCCCTGACCCCGGTGGAACAAATTACACCTGAACAGATTGAGCAGCTTCACGAAGCCTCTATGTACATTTTGGAAAACATTGGCCTGGACTTTTTGGACGACGAATCCCTTGATTTTTGGGCTCAGGCCGGGGCCAAGGTTGACCATGCAGCCCGCCACGTCTGGCTCGATCGAGGCCTGGTGCTGGAATTGGTGGCCAAAGCGCCGGCTTCCTTCAATTGGCTTGCCCGTAACCCCGAGCGTACGGTGACCGTAGGCGGGGATGCTATCACCTTTGCCCCGCAGGGTGGCGTGGTATTTACGGCAAATCGAGATGTTGGCCGGCGGCCCGGTCTCATAGCCGATTACCACGACTTTTTAAAGCTGGTGCAAATGTGTAATGTGCTCCACTACGCCGGTGAACAGCTTATTGCCCCACACGACATCCCCGGTTCACTGCGTCACCTGCACCGCTTGTCATCGGCTTTTATCCTAACCGATAAGGTGGTCATGGAAGCAGCCCATGGGCGTGTTATTCCCAGCGACTCGCTCAATATGGCGCGGCTTGTGTTTGGCGAGATGCTGCCGCCTGAACCGGTTCTTGGCGGCGTGATCAACGTCAATAGCCCGCTCCGCTACGACGACCGGATGATAGGCGGGTTGATTACCTATGCCCGGGCCGGCCAGGTAACCATCATTACCCCCTTTATCCTGGCCGGGGCAATGAGCCCGATCACAATTGCCTCGGCGCTGGCGCAGCAAAATGCAGAAGCGTTGGCCGGGGTAGCCCTAACCCAGTTGGTCAACCCCGGTGCGCCGGTGATCTATGGCGGCTTTACCACCAATATAGATATGAAGCGAGGCAGTCCCGCTTTCGGTACGCCGGAGGGAGCGTGGGCGCTGCTAATTGGAGCTCAGCTGGCCCGGCGTTATAACCTGCCTTATCGAGGAAGCGGCAGTCTCAATACCTCAAAAATCGCCGATGCTCAAGCGGCCTATGAGACGATGTGGACCCTCTGGCCGGCAGTGCTGGCCCATACGAATTTTATTATGCACGCTGTCGGCTGGCTCGACGGAGGACTGACGGTGTCTTACGAAAAGTTTATGATTGACGTCGAAAATCTGGCTATGTTCTACCATTTTTTGCAGGGTATCCAGATCGACGAGAACACCCTGGCCTTGGATATGATCGCCGAAGTTGGGCCGGGCGGTCATCATTTTGGAACGGCCCACACTCAAGCTCGTTTTGATACAGAATTTTACCAACCCATACTAAGCGATCGCTTGAGTTTTGAAACCTGGCGTGAGGCTGGAGAGTTTGATACGGCTCAACGGGCCTACCTGATATGGAAAGAACTGTTGGCTCAATACGAACCTCCCCCGATTGAGCCCGGTCTGAAAGAAGCACTGCGAGATTATGTGGCCCGTCGCGAGCGCGAGTTGGAAGGTGCCAGCCTGTACGATTAGCATTATTCTTCGTCCACGATCCGGGACCAGCCTATTTGTTCCTCTGTTTTGACGCTTTCAAAAAATTAAATATAATAGATAAACTTATTATATATCACTAATATATCAGTTATTGTGATGAGTTAGGTTAAGTTGTGAAATGTTACCTGCTACACTTATAACCGCCTCACATCAGCGTCGGGGTCAAGCCAACTCCCATAGTGAAACGGCTTATCGTATTCTCAAAGAAAAGATCGTGACCCTGGAGTTGCCGCCGGCCTGCTTGCTCAATGAGGCCGAATTGATGGCCGAGCTTGGCCTGGGACGGACCCCCATTCGGGAGGCCTTACAACGACTGGCCCTTGAAGACTTAGTGGTTATTTTGCCCCGGCGGGGCACCATTGTAGCCGATCTAAATATAAGTGATTTGCAAAAGGTTTTTGAGCTTCGACTTGAATTGGAAACCTTCATGGTCCGCCTGGCTGCCGAACGGGCGACGCCCGAGGAAATTGTCGAAATGGAGACGTTATTTGTGGATGCCGACGCCATTATTCGGAATGGTGATTATCATCAATTGATCCACTTGGATATTGAAGCGCATCGGCTATTAGCAGCGGCAGCCCATAATGAATTTTTAGCGGAGACGCTTGAGCGATTATATACCCACGTCTTACGTTTATGGTACGTTTCCCTGCATAAGGTTCGTCGCTTGCCCGAGGCCCTTGAAGAGCATCGCCATATTATTGCCGCGGTAAAGGCCGGCGACGGCGCGCGAGCCGTGGAAATCATGCGAACTCACATTACCGGCTTTCAAAAAGAGTTTGCAGCTGTATTGTAAGAGCACCGTAGGGCCTAAGCCTAATCGCTTCAATCAACCTTTTTGAATATCATCCTGGGTATCTGGTCGACAATCAAGACGGTTTTAGGCATGTTTTTTTGGAAGAGGAATAACGGTATACGCAACAGCGAATATCCGATATTGGCGTTGTGTGCCTGCGATATACCGTTTGCTTTCGGATACGAGCTTGACCTTCCAAAGAGTTTCTAAGCGAATGGAGGTGGATTGAAGATGAGTAAAAAAATTTTGATAACCTACGCCAGTGTAAGTGGTTCGACCGGTGAGGTGGCAGCCGCCATTAGCAAAGTGTTGGAAAAAACGGGCGTAACCGTGCAAGTTCAACCGGTGAAGGACATTGTAGACGTTAGCAGCTTTGACGCGGTAGTGCTGGGCAGCTCAATTCGGGCGGGACGATGGCTGCCAGAGGCTACCCAGTTTTTAGCGAAGCATCGAGACTCACTAATCCGGGTGCCGGTCGCCTATTTTACGACCTGCTTAACGATGGTCAATGACACCGAAGATAGTCGCAGAACCGTACTGGCCTATATAGAGCCGGTCTTGGAACAGGTACCTGAGATCAAGCCGGTAGCCCTGGGCCTGTTTGCCGGCTCGTTGGATCCCAACCGGACCATGGTCATGCAAACTAAGGTGGCCCCTCAAGGCGACTATCGAGATTGGGACGCCATTCGAGCTTGGGCTAAGGAGATTCGCCCGGCGCTTCTTGGCGGCAGCTTGTCATCGCGGCAGTCGATTGCGCTGCGGGGAGCGATTTTGCGCCACGCCAATATGTCAGGCGCTGAATTAGGCCGGGCCGACCTCAGCGGCTCGGATTTGCGCGAGGCTAATTTAACTGAAGCCGATCTGCACGAAGCTAACTTAAGTGACGCAAATCTTCGCGGCGCGAAACTGCAAAAAGCGGATATGGACCGGGTAAGCCTGCGCAAGGCCGGTTTGAACTGGGCAAACATGAATTCGGCTAACATGAGCGGGGCCGACTTGAGCATGGCGAACCTGATCGGGGCCCATCTAAAACAGGCCAATTTAAGTGAGGCCATCCTGAGCCAGGCAACTCTAAACGGGGCAAACCTGAGTCACGCCAATTTGAGCGGGGCTAATTTGAGTCGGGCTGATTTGAACTGGGCCGATCTCAGCCATGCGGATCTGAGAAGGGCCGATCTGAGCGAGGCCAATCTGGGCTGGGCCAATTTGAGCGGAGCGAACTTAAGCGAGGCTCGTTTTAGCAATGCCAAATATAATCGCGATACCCGCTGGCCCGAAGATTTCTCTGCCGAGGAGCAGGGATGTATTCTTGTTGAAAGATAGCTACCAACTATGGAGTTAAATGATGAGCGATCGAGAAACACGTTTGCGCCGTCGCGAGGCGCGTCGTAGCAGTCGCACTACATCCCAGGCCATGGGTCCGATTGAGCCGGTGATCAACGAATTGCCGCTGACCGAGGTCCTCGCGGAGGAGGGTATAAACCAGATTCATCGCGCCTCAATGCGTTTGCTCTCGGAAATTGGAATGCTGGTAATTGATTATCCGCCCGCCCTGGAAACGTTTCGAGCACATGGGGCCAAAATCGATGGAGAAATGGTCTGGATTGATGAAGAAACGCTGATGAACTTTGTGGCACAAGCGCCGTCCAGTTTCACCCAACTGGCTCGAAATCCGGCCAACAATGTGCAGATTGGCGGAAAACACATCGTTTTTGCGCCGGTTTATGGCCCGCCCTTTGTAGCTGACTTGGATCGGGGACGCCGCCAGGCCACGATCGAGGATTTTCGCAATTTTGCCAAGTTGACTTATATGGCCCGTGATCTGCACCATGCCGGCGGAACGCTGGTTGAGCCAAACGATATTGATGTGCCGGTGCGTCATTTGGATATGCTGTTGGCTCATATCACCCTCAATGACAAGGCTTTTATGGGCAGCGTTACCCACGCCGATAACGCCAGAGACTCCGTCACTATGGCCGAAATTTTGTTTGGGGTCGAGACGATTCGCCGGCAGCCGGCCGTAGTCGGGTTGGTCAATGCCTCCAGCCCCCTGCGCTTTGACGACCGTATGTTTGGAGCCTTGGAGGTGTATGCCCGCGCCCGGCAAGTCGTGATCGTGACGCCTTTTATTATTGCCGGGGCTATGTCACCCACTACTATGGCGGCCACCTTAGCCCAG
>JBFGLD010000303.1:0-6689 GCA_041576335.1 Anaerolineae bacterium
ATCTCTGACAGGTTTGAGCAGCTAAGCCAGCTGCGGGTCCACCCCCACTCAATCACTGCGGCTCGAGGGTCACTCTACTTTTTGACGCGACAGAATTCCAACGGATTTCTCGGAATCCTATCGTGCAGCATGGCGCCTGCCGCTGGCCCATCCGGAGGGCTCACCTCGGTCGTGATTGATAGCCAAAGACTAGCCCTAACGACAGCACTCACCACGACCGGAAACGCAGCGGCTCTGCGCCAAGATGGGACAATATTCAGCTCGTTCGACGCTCTACTTATAATAAATTTGGGAAATCACCCGACCAACAAGCCTCAGTTTGCGCCAGGAGAGTAAAAAATGAATCTAAGCGAGCTCATAAAAATATACGACTTCACAAACCGTACCGTTGTCATTACCGGGGGTAGCGGTGTACTGGGGAGCGAGATTACCGGGGCGCTTCTGGGCTGCGGGGCAAGCGTGGCGATTCTGGCCCGCAACACAGACAAGGCACAACGCTTGCTCGATACATCGGCCGGTCCGGGCCGAGGTTTGATTATCCAGGGGGATGTGCTGCAGCCGGATACGCTGCGGCAAGCTGCCAAAACAACACTGGCTGAGTTTGGCCGGATTGACTGTCTGATCAACGGTGCCGGCGGCAGCGACCCCAAGGCAACGACCAGTGCTGACCTCTCTTTTTTTGATATTCCCGAGGAAGCCCTGCGTTTTGTGTTTGATTTGAATATACTCGGCGTTATCTTGCCCAGCCAGGTTTTCGGGCAACATATGGCCGGTCAGGGTGACGGGGTAATCCTAAATATTTCCTCGATGAGTTCTTTTCAACCGCTGACTCGAGTGCTTGGGTACTCGGCGGCAAAGGCCGCGCTCAATAATTTCACCCAATGGCTGGCGGTGCATATGGCTCAGGAATATTCGCCCACGATTCGGGTCAATGCCATTGCCCCAGGTTTTTTCTTGGGAAAGCAAAACCGCTTTTTGCTGATAGACGAAGAAACAGGTAACCTCACCCCACGCGGCCAAACGATCATCGATCACACCCCTATGCGCCGCTTTGGCGATCCTCAAGACCTGCTTGGCCCGGTGCTGTGGCTGCTTTCGCCGGCCTCGGCGTTTGTTACCGGGGTGATTGTTCCCGTAGACGGGGGCTTCTCCGCCTTTAGCGGGGTGTAATCAACCTGCGGCTGCCAATCCAAGGACCGGCGCATTGTGGCCTTTTGGCCTGAGCTCACCGCCGTCTTGGGGCTTGATCAAAACACGGTTGACTCCTGAAAACAACAAGTGCGACGTCCATTTTGGGATGTCGCACTCGTCGGAAGAATGAGTGGGTGCAATCTGTAGTTAGGAATTTCCGGATCTTATCTAAGTCCGTTACCTAGGCTATCTCAGGCTGGGCCGCTTCAAATTGGGCGGCTTCGGTTGAATTAGCCCAGGCTAATGTCGACGCGGTTCCCCCCGAAATTGTTTGTGAAACCATATCAAAATAGCCGGTGCCGACTTCGCGTTGGTGCTTGATCGCACTGTAGCCATCTTTTTCACTGTCAAATTCCTGCTGCTGGATGCTGACATAGGCCGTCATTCCTTTTTCATTGTAGCCCCTGGCCAGCTCCAGCTCCGGGGTGGATGTTTCCATCCACACCAGGTCGGCATAGGGGGCGTAGGCCAGGCCTCGGGCAACGGCCGGCTCCAAACCACTTCTGACTCGATAGAAGCCTTCCGGCGTACGTTCGCCCGTCATAAACTCACGGTCTCTGGCGTCGATATCACTGGTGATCAATTTGGCGCTGTCGGCATCGGTGCGGGCGATCAGAAACGTAGGTGCATCCATAACATCGGCGGCCAAGCGAGCAGCGGGGATCGGTCGCCCACCTATTTTCTAATGCCTTAATTTGCGGTTGCCGGTTATTCATAGTTTGCTCCGTGAGTCCAAATTATTAGCTGGGGTTGCCAGTCGGTCCGACCCAAGGTAGATAGCTGCCCTACGCCCAACATCTAATGAATCAATCGATTAGCTGGTAAGCGGGTAAGGTTAGGAACTCAACAAATTTTTCATCCGAAGTGATTTTCTCAAATAGGTTGCTTGCGTTATCGTAGGTGCCGGAGGCAAAGCTTTCTCTGCCGACAATATCTTTGACCTTATCTAATTCTTCAGCCAACATTTGGCGAAATAGCTCAACCGTTACCTTGCGACCGTCATCTAACACACCCTTGGGACTGCGTATCCACTGCCAGATTTGAGCGCGGGAGATCTCAGCAGTGGCTGCGTCCTCCATTAGGTTAAAAATGGGTACACACCCGGCCCCGGCCAACCAAGAACCAAGATACTGAATTCCAACGTTAATGTTAGTGCGTAATCCGGCCTCGGTGATGGGACTCTCCGGGCCAAAGGCCAGTAAATCCGCCGCGGTAACTGCTACGTCTTCTCGTTTGCGATCAATTTGGTGTGGCTGAGGCATAACCTCATCAAAAGCGGTTTGGGCAATGGGAACCAAGCCTGGATGCGCGACCCAGGTGCCGTCGTGACCATCACCCGCTTCACGCTCCTTATCGGCTTGAACTTTACCCAAGGCAATTTCGTTGGCCTGAGGGTCGTCTTTGATGGGTATTTGGGCGGCCATACCGCCGACAGCGTGGGCCCCGCGGCGGTGACAGGTTTTTATGGCCAAAAGCGAATAAGAACGCATGAAGTGGGTTGTCATGGTGACTCGAGCCCGATCTGCCAGGCAAAAATCCGGGTTATTGCGAAATTTCTTAATGCAGCTAAAGATGTAATCCCAGCGACCGCAGTTTAACCCGGCTGAATGGTCGCGTAATTCATACAATATCTCGTCCATTTCGAAGGCAGCCAGAATGGTTTCGATCAGAACGGTCGCCTTTATCGTTCCGCGCGGGAGGCCCAATTCGTCTTGAGCCATGTTAAAAACATCGTTCCACAGGCGGGCTTCCAAGTGGCTCTCTAATTTAGGCAGGTAAAAATAGGGGCCGGTGCCCCGTTCTACCAGGTTGTTGGCATTGTGAAAGAAATAGAGGCCAAAATCAAAGATGCTGCCAGAAATCGGCTGACCATCAACCAAAACGTGCTTTTCCGCAAGATGCCAACCTCTAGGGCGAACCAACAGGGTGGCAATGGTATCATTTAAGGTGTAGTGCTTACCTTCCGGGCTGACGAACTCGACCGTGCGGTTCACCGCATCGCGCAGATTGATCTGCCCTTGAATATTATTGTCCCAAGTGGGCGTGTTGGCATCTTCAAAATCAGCCATATAGACTTTAGCCCCACTGTTGAGGGCATTGATCACCATCTTGCGGTCGACGGGGCCGGTAATCTCGACCCGCCGGTCCTGCAAATCATCCGGAACCGGCGCAATTGTCCAATCGCGCTGGCGGATAGATTCGGTTTCGGGCAAGAAGTCGGGCATCTGGCCGGCATCGATGGCGGCTTGGCGATCAACCCGTTTCTTTAACAGCTTGGCTCGCCTTTGACGGAATTCTCGGTCTAATTTAGCCACGAATTGGAGGGCTTGTGGCGTTAAAATTTGGCCAAAATCTGGCGAGACTGTTGCTTGAATTTCAACACCTGCCGGGATTGACCCGGTTCCGGCGGATTTTCCTGCCTGAGACGTGTGACTTGTCATAGTCCATCCTTTCTCCTAAAAATTGTTTGGGCGAAGCGATATAATTTAGGGCGGTTCCGAACATAACCCCGAAAGCAGTAAACTGGCGGCGTTTAGCGATCGGTTCCATAAAACTCAATATAAAGTCGTTATGGGCCAGATACAAGTGACATTTGCCACCAATATGGGTGATAAATGTCACAACTGGTTTGAAGGAGCCCCCAGGCTGCCCTGAAGGGTGTCGGAGACAAGCATGAAAATTAGGAGTTAGGAAGCAGGAGTTAGAAACTAGAGCACAGGTCATGAAACAGAGGGGTCAGGACTCCTAACCCCATGGGGTACCTTGTACAGCTGTTATTTTTGGCGGAGCGGCAAAGCTCAAGCGGCGGTTTTCTCGTGTAGATGAGGCAAAATGTCGTGATTCTTTATAAGGTGATTGTTCCGATGTTGGAACGGGTATAAACGGGACGTGCCAGAAGCATCTTAGCGAATGATGCTTATTAGCGAAGTTTCGCTAGTTTAGCATATTAACCATGAGATGTCAATACCCAAAATCGGATAATTTTACAAATTAAGCGCTCTGCAAAGGCCATAACGCCATTTTTGTGTTAAAATGAAAGGAAAATCTACATATTTGTTAAGGAGGCGTGAGGAGGAATGACCATAGAAGCGGCCCTTTCCCGAGAGCAATTTATCAGGCTATCAATTTTGCGACATATCCAGCGCAAAAACTTTTATTTTTATGCGGCCGTTTGCGCGGCGTTAACCGGCTACGCTCTCCTGCGAGGCCCTAATCTGTTGTTGTTTGCGGCCTGGGTTCCCTTCATACTCTACCTCGTGCCCGGAATTTTGGGAGCATATCGGGAAAGCGCCAATAAAGACAATCCGCTTTTTCTACCAACGCGTTATGAATTCAATCAGCGGGGTGTGTCGATCAGCAGTTCTCAAGGTGACAGCCAGTTGACGTGGGACTATTTTGCCGGCTGGAAAATAATGGCTGAATGTTACGTTCTTGTTCTAAAAGCCGGTCCCATGCTGGCCATCCCTCAAGCGACACTGTCTTCAACACAGGTGCCACAGTTTGAGGCATTACTTCAGAAATATATTGAGCCGAGGTAGGGGGACAGCAAATCGGCGCCTGGGTGTAATTCAAACATGGACGATCAAATCAAGCAGTCCCCAACAACACGCCGCGTTGCTTTTAGCGCCAAGGCGGTCGTGGTACTGTTCGCCCTGATCTTTGTTGTCGTACTGGCAATTGTTATGGCCACGGCGGCACCCGAGTCTTTCTGGAATCGGGTGCTTACCGTTGGCCTGGTGTTTTTGATTTTGGGACTGGCTCTATTCGATAACATTTACGAAGCGCTGCAAAAAGAGCGAGCTTGGGGTAAGCTGGCTGGCCAAACGGGACTTACCTGCCAGATGGATGGCTCTTTTTTTAACGGCTACTCTGTCCAGGTTACCGGAACGTATCAGGGGCGGGCTATTACTCTTTCTACCTACAAACAGGGCAAAAGCCAAGTGCCCTCAACGCACATTGAGCTGAAATTGAAAAATGAAACCAAGGCCTCCTTCCGGCTGCGCGGTCCGTTTAGCCCGGGCGAAGCTACGACTGATAAGGTAGTTAGCGATCTGTTTGAAGCGACCGCTGCGCGGGAGTTTGGTGCTGACCGGCGTTTCTTTATCCGGAGTCGCCCCGTGCATCTGGTAACGGCCATATTTCGACCGGGTCCACTCCAAACAAAGCTGCGCAACCTAGAATTAATGGTCAACATTGAATTGGAAGGGCGCATGCTCCACTTTAACCAAATGGGTGTATTGGGAGATACTGAATATTTGAGTTTCATCTTTGATCTGTTGAGCGATTTGGCCGATACGATCGAGCGAGGCAGGTCGAAGCTCGTATCATCATAAACCGGTGAGAGTGTTTACTACAGCAGACATCGAGGTTAGCCTATGAATACGAATTTGATTAATATTATTTTTGGTATGAAGGTGCGGCGGGCCAGACTCGAAGCTAAGCTGAGCCTGTCGAAATTTGCAGCCCGTTGTGATCTATCGGCTTCTTACGTGACCGAAATCGAAAGAGGCCGCAAATACCCCAAGACAGATAAAATCTTAAAAATGGCCGAAGTGTTGGGCAAAAATTATGACGATTTGGTTTCGATTAAACTGGCCCCCTCGTTGACTTACCTGGAAACCATGCTCTCTTCTCCACTTCTACAACAATTTCCGTTCGAAGAGTTTGACCTGGAGCTGAGCGACCTGGTCAATCTGTTTACCCGGGCTCCGGATAAGGCCAGCGCCCTGCTGCATGTCGTTTTAGAAATCGGCCGGCAATATGACATGAAAGAGGAACATTTTCTACGAGCGGCGTTACGTTCTTACCAGGAAATTCGGGAAAACTATTTTCAAGATTTGGAGGACAAGGCTGTTGAATTTGCCAGAAAGTACAATCTTGACGACGAGAAGCCGTTAAAGACAGAGCGATTAGAAAAAATTATTGATGAGGACTATGGTTACGACCTCGATAAGAGCCGCCTGGCCGCACACGAGGCGCTGGCAAGCTATCGTTCGGTTTTTATTGGGGGGGCCACGCCAATACTGTTACTCAACGCTGCGTTACACTCGAATCAAGTTAAGTTTGTTTTAGCCCGGGAATTAGGCTACCAATTTTTGGGGCTTAAAGAGCGGGCCATCACTTCTGCCCCGGATAAGGTGGAGTCTTTCGAACAAGTTCTCAACGATTTTAAAGCCTCTTACTTTGCCGGGGCGTTGATTATGCCCAGGGCCACAATTCTGGCCGACCTCCAGGCTTTTTTCCAACTCAACAGTTGGAGTCCCTATCGTTTATTTAACATCTTGGAAAAGTATGACGTGACGCCGGAAATGCTGCTTTACCGCTTCAGCGAGCTTATCCCCCAGTTTTTTGGCGTCAAGCTTCACTTTCTCCGATTTCACTGTACTGACGGCAATTACGAACTGGTTAAGCAACTGAATATGAACAGATTGCTGTTACCCAGCGGCATTGGCCTCCACGAACATCACTGTCGTCGTTGGTTAGCTGCGCGCCTTTTG
>JBFGLD010000304.1:0-6677 GCA_041576335.1 Anaerolineae bacterium
CCTACATTCCTCTGGGGACAACGGCCAATAAGCAGGGGCGCGTAGCCGGAACCAATGCAGCCGGAGGAGAGGCAACCTTTAAGGGTATTGTAGGTACGGCCGTGGTCAAGGTCTTTGATCTGCATGCAGCCCGCACCGGTCTTTCTGAGAAGGAAGCTCTCGCCGAGGGTTTTGACGTGGAAACAGCGATGGTCACCGCAGGCTCTCGCGCTCACTACATGCCGGAGCATCCCTCGCTCTATGTCAAATTGATCTTTGAGCGCGGCTCGCAGAAATTGCTGGGAGGGCAGATGGTTGGGCAAGAAGGGGTTGCCAAGCGGATTGATGTTATCGCGGCAGCACTACACGCCGGCTGGACCACCTACGACCTGGCGGAACTGGACCTTAGCTACGCCCCACCCTTCGCCCCGGTGTGGGACCCCATCCTGGTGGCGGCCAACGTAGCGAACCGATAGGCGATACTTCTTAGATGAAAAGCACAGTTGGCAATTTGGCCCAGTTCGAAGCAGAAAGTGCTCACCACTACCATCGCAACTTTGCAGCCGGTCTTATTCACGGCATCTTCTTTCAGATGTCTGCCGCTTTTGGTAGCATCCATACCGTACTGCCTGCCTTTGTGACCTTGCTGACCCCCTCCACCATCGCCGTTGGCTTAATGGCGGCTATTCAAGGCTTTGGCGAGATCGTCCCTCAACTTTTTACAGCCACTCTGATTGAGGGAAAACTACGAACAAAGAACGATTTATTAGGGGTGATAACCGTCCGTTGGCTGTCATGGGGGTTTGCTGGCCTGGCTGACGTATCGCTATGGCTTAATCCAACCGGGCTTGATCTTGACGGTACTCATCGCTCTCTTCGGACTTTTTTCCATTGCCGGCGGCGTGGGGACCGTGATCTACGCCGACATTTTGCCCGAGCTATTTCCGCCGAACGGCGCGGACGCTACGATACGGCCATGGCTGCCTGGGGCGTCAACGAGGGGGGCGTATTAAATGATATGCAAGTTGATCAGTTCATTGCTATGATTCAGCAAGGTAACTGGGCAGAAACGACCCACACGGTTGATCGCTTGGGCTTAAGCCCGCCCACTGTCATCAGCTTTGAAAATTCTGATGACATTCTGGCGGAATTGGCCGGCTTGCCCCATGGTGAAGTCAGGGTCAGGTCATCTCCTCTGTCTCCCCTCTCTGAAAGCCAAGACGCCGCTCCCCGGCTTGACGCTGACAACGCTAACTTCATTTTGGTCACCGTGACCGATACCGGCCCCGGCATCCCTGAACAGGACTTACGGCACGTTTTTGATCGTTTCTGGCGGGCCGACAAATCACGCTCTCGGGAACAGGGCGGATTGGGGTTGGGATTGGCCATCGCCCGGCAATTGGTTGAAGCTCAGGGAGGCCGGATTGGGGCAGCGAGTGACAGCGCATTGGGCCAGGGTAGTTGCTTCTGGTTTACGCTGCCGGTTGCGCTATACAACGATTGCTAACTATAAACTGCTAACCTCGTTCTGGCTATCTCTCAACTGCAAATCCTGCTTTTTCCCAGGCAAGGATGCCACCCTGCATATTATGCACGTTTTCGAAGCCATTTTTCCGTAATAATTCGGTCACTTGATGGCTACGATTGCCGCTGCGACAGGTGACAATTACCTCTTTGTCTGTTGGGATTTCATTTATGCGAGTGGTTATCTCGCTCATTGGGATTAGGGTAATCCCAGGAATATGCCCCTCGTCATACTCCCATTGCTCCCGGACATCGATCAGAACAACATCACTTCTGCCTTGAACAGAAGCCGTAGTTTGGACGTCGATATCGACCGGTAGATCAAGCACTTCAGCTTCAGAGGGCGGGGCAAGTTCTGAAATAACAGCGTTTGATGCAGAATCTCCGCTACAAGCCGCGAGAATGATAGCAAAGGCGAAAGTCAGTAGAAATTTTATCTTCATTACTTTGTCCTCATTTTAGATTTTTTAACTGCCTAATCTTTAGATGATTGGGGTGCCGAAAGGTTACAAGGAATTTAATAAAATTGATGTTACTACCCAGGTAAGTAAGCATGTTGAAGAATGACCTGAGGATCCAAAAATGGTAGACCTCAACGTCAATATCGCAAATCAACGATTACAAGTAAACTTGGCTACACTTCCGGATGGATGCTGTACAGTAGTCCTTAATCTACCTGATGGTAACCATCGGCGACGAGAATTTTAATCCACCTTCCTGGCGACATACCTTTGATCGAGATACAACCAAAGCTGGTATCCCAACGGCTCAGCTACAAGACCTGCTAGGCAATACCAGCATCGAAGTAACAAAGATTTATTCCCAGTTCAATAGTGCTGAGCTACAGGAAGCACACGACCGTTATTCACCTGTTGAAGGGGATGTTAATGTTCCACAGTCTCTCGATGGTTCCCTTTCTAGCGGAAGGAAGAGATGTAAGTCAACAGACATTCAGATAAACCGATTGGGGATGAAAGTACCTGCCAGGTTTTATTCAGACCTGGCAGTTTCATTTTGGTTAACATTTTTCGAAAATCGCTGAATTTGCCGAAGAGGGCTGGTTATGGTAAAATTAATTTTTAAATAGAAATCAACTTTTTACTATAAAACTTGCTGATTGTTACTTTATGGCGACGTAGCCAAGTGGTAAGGCAGAGGTCTGCAAAACCTCCATTCGCGGGTTCGAATCCCGCCGTCGCCTTTGAAAAAACCGTCCATTTGGACGGTTTTTAGCGTTATGGGCATAGGGCAGAGCCGCCGGGCTGACGCTTGCCAGTAGGTCGACGCCGGTGCTATAACCCTTGGGGCGTTTTGTGACAATTAACCACACCCTGAAACGACCTGTCGATTTTGACACCCTAGCAGTAGATCATTATACTCCATATCAGGATATTGCAATTTTCTCTAAGAAGGAAAACAGATCATGACAGCTAATCACGTGAGTATTGGGCAGGTAAAACGGGATATTTCTGAACTGGTCAACCGCGTGGCGTTTGGAGGAGAACGGATTGTTTTGACCTCTCGGGGTAAGCCCAAAGCGGTGCTGGTCAGTGTACAGGATTACGAAACTTTGGAGCAACTCACCACTGAGGTTCGCCAGACCCGCTGGGCGGCCTGGCAACAGGCCAGCGAAGCCTTGACTGGTCAAATTTTGGCCCGGCGGCAGGGTGAGCCGATTGATGTGGATCAGCTATGGCAAGCGGCGAGAACAGAACTGGAATCGCGGGATGAGTACATTACTGGTGGTTGATGCCAGTTTCACCATTAAGTTAATCTTGCCTAATCCAGAGCAATCTCGCTGCCGGGTACTAATGGCGGAATGGGTGCAATCCAGAGTCAACCTGTACGCTCCCACACTGTGGCTGTACGAAGTGACCTCCGCCTTAACCAAAGCGGTTCATTTTGATATCCTGACCGAAACTGAAGGGCGTCAGGCCCTAAAACTGGCTCAAGCGGTAGATTTGCAGTTAATTCATCCTGATACCCTAGTTGAGTTGGCCTATGATTGGACACGACGATTGAATCGGGCTGCCGCCTATGACAGTTTCTATCTGGCCCTGACCGAAAGTTTATCGGCAGAGTTGTGGACTGCGGATAAGCGTTTGGCCAACGTCGTAAGTATGCCGTGGGTACATTATATTACTGACGGCGTTTCGATTTGACCCAAAGTCGTAAGTTTGGATACTGAGTATAGATGATTGAAATCTTGTATAAGCAAAAGGCCTCACCAAAAAGGTGGGGCCTTTTGCTTTTAAGGCAGAGGTCTGCAAATCCTCCATGCCCGGGTTCAAATCCCGCCGTTCGCTGCGTTTAAGCCAGACTCAATGGTGCCGGCCCCAAATTTGTAACTCAAATGTAACTGATTTCAGCTAGAATATCCAAGCGATGAATCATTGGCAGAAGCTATCAACTTGGAGGCAATTCCCGGCAGCGGTTTATGCCGTGAACGGCAAATTTGATTGTTGTCAGAAAAAAGCTGTCGTCTACCCGAGGATTCTACTTGGAGAATGAGCAAAGGCGCTTCTACTGTGGGCAGAAGCGCCTATTTATTTTCTGCTCAGTTGATGGAGCGAGACCTGGTATTAGATTTGAACAAAAATAAGCACCAATCGATTGAACGGATTTGCCTGGCAGCCTCCCGAGCGAGGTCGGGGCACCGCTTCAGAGTCTATCTAGCCAAGGAGAACGGCAATGTTACAAAAAAACGGTAGCCGCAGAACGTCAGATTTTTCAAAATATAAAAATGACTGAATTAAAGCTAAAGCTGGAACCGGTTGATCTGCGCAGCTTTTTGGAAGAGGCCGTCCGGCGTCATAATGGCCCGGCAGCCTCCAAAGGAACCTACGTGCTATTGGATTTCATTTCACCCGGTAGGGTTGCGGTCAATCCCAGCCGGTTGGGCCGGATAGTTGATAATTTGTTATCTATTGCGGTCAGTTCTTCAATGCCCGGCAAAGCGATTGAGGTCAGTGCTCGTAAGACTCAGGCGGAATGGCGGTTTCACGTAAAATATAAGGGCCTGCGAATCGCCGTCTCGGATGTGGGTCAATTTGTACAAGACAGATCACAAGACCCCGCCCGACCGTCCGCTGCCACGTCAGAGGTGGGATTATCCGCGACCCGGAGCATGATCGAAGCCCACGGCGGCCGGCTTGGGGTCGTTGCCGAAGCCGGTCAAGTAGTGGATTTCTGGTTCACACTGCCGGTCCGGAATGCCGGCTAATCGCTCAATTCTTACCGGCGCTGAGCGCTTGGTAAACCTCTGATAACCTGTCAGCCGCCCTTTGCCACGAGAATTTTTGGGCTTGCAGCAGAGCGCGCCGGGCCAACTCGGCGCGCAGCTCCGGATCAGACAAGAGCCGGTGCAGCGCCTGGCTCAGTCCCGTGGTATCGGCCGGATCGACCAGGATACCGGCATCTCCCACGACTTCGGGCAGGCTCGAACGGTTGCTGCTGATGACCGGCGTGCCGCAGGCCATGGCTTCAAGAGGCCCTAAACCAAAACCTTCGTATAGTGAAGGAAATACAAACATCTCAGCCAACTGATAAAAGGCTGGCAAATCGATCTCATCTACATAACCGGGAAAAATTACGCACTCCTCGAGTCCCAGAGCGTGCAGCCGGTTGAAGAATGAGTCGTAGAGCCAGCCTTTTTTACCGACGAGCACTAATTTTAAGGCGGGCCAGTCGCTTAACAGCGGCTGAAATGCGTCCAGCAAACGGCTCAGGTTCTTGCGCGGTTCTATCGTTCCCACGTGGAGAATGTACTTATCGGGTAAGTTGAATTTTCGGCGCACCTGGTTGAGCTGGGCCGGGTCGGTCGCCGGTTTGAAGATCGGCGACGCAGCCTCGTAGATGACCCTGATTTTAGTTTCCGGCAGCTTGTAAAATTTGATCGCGTCTTGGCGGGAACATTCTGAGGGGGTAATGATGATATCGGCAGCTTGGAGATAGCGGGGCATAGCAAAGGTCAAATACCAGCGATTGTAGGGCAGATGATACTCCGGGTACTGCAAGAAGATTAAATCGTGCAGCGTAAAGACAGTGCGGGCCCGCCTAAAATGAGCCAGCAGATGGTTGGTTGCGTGAAAGATATCGACGGCCCCAAAGGTGTTGTCTAACGGCCAATGGATCAGCTGGGACAACAGCGCCGCCGTCCGCCACGGCTTATTGCCGACATTGACCGTTTGATACGGCAGGTGGCTCAGATAATCGGGTAACCTGGCCTCACCATGGCGGTTGTAGAAGAGGGACAGCTTAATATCTGGCCTGTGTTCGGCCAGAGCTCTGGCCGTCTCACCGGCATAGCGTCCTAGGCCGGCATGTTTTTGGGCGGTGGCTGAAATATCCAAGCAAACGTGCATTGGGGTCGGTATCAGGGAAGCAGATTTTCACTTCTCCTCAATAATGGTTTGGTACAGTTTGACCAATTGTGTCGCCGTCTCCTGCCAGCGGAACTTTTGGGCCTGAACTCGTCCGGCTCGTGATAAGCGCTGCCGGAGGGTGGAATCCGCCAGGACGCCGGCCATAGCTGCGGCCAGACTATGGGAATCGTGCGGGTCCACCAGCAGGCCGGCCCGGCCGACAACTTCCGGCATAGCCGAAACATCGGACGTGATCACCGCTGTGCCGCAGGCCATGGCCTCTAGAACCGGCAGGCCAAATCCTTCGTATAGCGACGGATATACAAACAGGCCGGCTGCGCTGTAAAGGGCCGGCAAATCCGCTTCGGCCACATAACCGGGCAGGTGAACCCGTCCCTCCAAGTTTTGCCGGCTAACCTCGGCCAAAATCGTTTCGTAATCCCAGCCTTTACCGCCGGCGATGACCAAATGGTGAGCCGTTTCAATTTGACCAAAAGCCTGAATAAGCCGCCGGTAATTTTTGCGCGGCTGAATCGTGCCGACACTTAGCACAAAGGGCGCTTCGCCCAGGCCGTACTTACGCCGAACCGCAGCCAGGCCGGCCGGGTCGGTGACGGGCCTGAAAGCAGCGGAAACGCCGTGGTAAAGGGTGCTAATTTTGTCGGCCGGGGTCTGGTAGAGTTCGATCAGATCCCGCTTGGTTGCCTCTGACACGGCAATGACGTGATCGGCCCGCGCCACAGCGCGCGGTACCCGGGTTCTTAAAGGCCTGGCCATACCCGGCATGACTGTCTGGGGTTCGCGTATAAA
>JBFGLD010000305.1:0-6676 GCA_041576335.1 Anaerolineae bacterium
AAAGCTCGAAGAGATAATTTTGCCTGAGGGCATGCTGACCGTAGCCAAAGGTAGCAACGCGTAAAATGCGATAGGGGGTCGAGCCGTCGCCAAAAATATAAAAATAAGCAGCAAGCTGAGATAAAGGATAAGTTCAGCCAAACCACGGGGCGGACGTATTTTTACTCTGGTCAGTTTAGAATGTCGCATATCCCTTTGTGTTTAACGTGTCAGGCTTTTCCCAGATTTAGATTGGTCAGGATTGAAACATAGCCAAGATTGCAATGAACCGATACCCACAATTTATCGAGAAAAACATTAAAGCAGTACCGACATCGCAGATGTTAGGGCGCAAAACTTTCGGATCTCCAAATCACTTGACAATCAAGAAAGCCTGGCCGATGTCGGCCAATCTTTTTTCGAAAGGAGGAGAAAGAAAATACACTTTTCTTTGCCGCTTATCTTTTGATGTTTTACAGCCCTATATTCTTACCGGAAAAAGAAAAGCCACCTCATAGGATGGCTTCGATCGAGGGTTGCCTCAAATTAGAGATACTGAATGACCGATTCAGGAACGAAGGAATTGAAGATGATATTCAATTGAGCGAAGGTGTTGGTCAAAAGCAGCACCCCTATAATGACCAGAAAAACGCCACTGACCCGCTCAATAGTCGCCATATGGCGAGTGATGACCCGCAACCGATTGGTCGCGGTTGACAACGCCCAGGCGCTCAACAGGAACGGAATAGCCAGCCCCATTGAATAGACGAACAGCAGGAACATCGCCTGGCCCACGGCTTGACCTGAGATGGCTAACGTTAGAATCGCGCCCAGCAATGGACCAATACAAGGCGTCCAGCCGGCGCCAAACGTGGCCCCTACCGGTGCGCTCCGGGTATAACCAGGCGCCTGACCGTGTCCGACTTCCATCCTTTTCTGCAAATTAAAGAAGGGGATCGTAACCACGCCCATGGTGTGTAAACCAAACACAATCAGGAAAGCACCACCAATCCAAACAAGCCACTCGGCAAAACCACCCAGTGATCCGCCCAAAAAGCCGGCCGGTGCGCCGAAAACAACCTTAAAAATAAAGGTAAAACCAGCCACAAACATAATAGCGTGGGACATAACTAGCTTTCGGGGCGGGGCCTGATCGCTACCGATGGTGGTTGAACCGGTTAAATATCCCAAGAATACGGGAACCAGAGGTAAGACACAGGGCGATACAAAAGAGAGTAGACCGGCGGCAAATGCCGCGAAGATCGTAATATTTTGAACATCCATGTTGAAATTTCCGTTCAAGTTTGTCAGAACGGCAAGTCCAAACGGATCAAGAAGCTTTTGTGATGAGAGGGACGAGACCGCTCCTGAATTTTAGTTTCTTATTATCTATCGGCTTAGTTAGACCAATTGATGATCCGTGTTGTTAATCAAATTGATGCTTTAGCCGCCCTGGTTCTTACTTGGTCTCACAAAATAAGTATTATGGTTGGTTGATCTTGAATAGTAACAGTGGCAATGGCCATCCAAATAACGGACGCGGCCGACAATTATATTGCCGGGTATGTAGGGGATACTTTTGCGGAGACCTGGAGAAGCTCCGCTCAGAATGACCGTGCGCTTTTCATTCTGATAACAAGCTACAGGTAATTTCAACCGGTCTTCCTGTAGACGAACATTTGCATCACTGGACACTGGGCTTCAAGTAATCCAACCTTCACCTTGTCAGTCAGCCGTTGCGTAAGCTTCTTGACAATATCCGGTTTGCCTCACTCCGCTTTACTGAGAGGCTATGTTCATAGTCAGGTTTCCCTTTCTGCTAACTCAGTTCGGCTTGTAGGTTTGTTGGCATCTTTCCTACAGAACCCTTTGGGTTCAATTCAATTCCGCCGTTTCACGGTGCACCGCACGGATGTCATCGGTGCCCTCGTTTGAAAATTGGTAAGAAACAAACAACTTAACATATCTAAAAAACGTAGCAACAAGCTATTAAATCAATTGTCAATTAACAACAAGTTCTTCTTGCTGATGTTAAATCCAAGAGAAGGAGTCAATCAGAAATGTCAACAAATACTCACGAAACAAAATCATTCAACCCAAAACTACTCTGGCTTGTACTGGTTGCCATAATTGTTATTGCCGGCGGAGTTTGGTTTGGTCTTAATTCCACATCCGAATCCGCGGTTACAAACAATACCGCAGCCGCCAACGATTTACCCGCGGCGCCCATTGCTGGTCATCATGCACCAGATTTCACACTGAGAAATTTGGAGGGGCAGGAAGTTAGCTTAAGCGATTTCAGGGGACAGCCGGTTATTATCAACTTTTGGGCTACCTGGTGTGGTCCTTGCCGTGTGGAGATGCCGGAATTTCAGAATGCCTTCAATGCTCATGAAACTGATGGGTTAGTTGTTCTTGGCGTAAATCTTACAGAGCGGGACAGCATTGACGCCGTACCCGGCTTCCTTGATGAATTTGGCCTCACCTTCCCGGTTGTGCTCGATCAAGCCGGAGACGTAGCCAACACATACAATGTATTTGGACAACCTGCCTCTGTATTTGTCAATAAAGATGGCACTGTACATCAAGTTTTTTACGGTCCGGTAAACAAAACTTTTATCGATGATAGAATTGCCGAACTTTTTAGCTCATAGAGCATCATCTCAAAAAACCGGGGCCGGGAGTCCAGACTACAATCCGGACTTCTATTTCCCCCAAGTTATTGAGAAGAAATCTCATAAACAACAAAAATTAAAATTAATACAAAACCTATAACCTACTGAAAGGGAAATCTCAATGTTTAACAAAATAAGTCAACCAGCAATTTGGGTAGGGCTTGGCGTAATAGTTCTGGTTGCAGTTGTTGTTTATGTTTTAACAACCTTTCTCAATGGAGAAACAACTGTGGCAGCTAGTACAACCGGCTCAACCGATTCAGTATCCGTAGCCGAATCTTCGGCCAACGGCAATGTAACAATCTTTACTGAAGATGACAGATCTACCCGGCTAACATCAGCTACCAGTGGTTGGAACACTAACTGGAACAAACGTACCATTCAATATGATGAACTACTCTCAGGTGGCCCGCCACGCGATGGTATACCATCTATTGATAACCCTAAATTTGTTAGCTTTGATGAGGCATCGGCTTGGTTAGGTGATAACGAACCGGTTATAGCCTTAGAAATTAATGGCGATGCCCGAGCTTACCCTCTGCAAATTATGACTTGGCACGAAATTGCCAATGATACCGTTGGTGATGTGCCGGTAGCCGTTACCTTCTGTCCTCTGTGTAACTCGGCTATTACTTTTGACCGCCGCTTTAATGACCAGGTTCTTGAGTTTGGTACCTCCGGCCTGCTCCGCAAATCAGATTTGGTTATGTATGATCGAACCACCGAAACCTTGTGGCAACAATTCACGGGCGAAGGTATTGTTGGCGACCTGGCTGCCGAACAACTAACTCTTTTACCATCAAGCCTGATCAGCTTGGCCGATTTTCAGGCCGCCTATCCCGATGGTGTTATCCTGGGGCGCGATACCGGCTTCAGCCGCCGCTACGGTGAAAACCCCTATGTTGGCTACGATGCAATTGGCAATAACCCCTTCCTGTTCGATGGCCCGGTTGATGGTCGATTGGCAGCGGTGGAGCGGGTTGTTACCGTCTCACTTGATAACGTAGACGTAGCCTATCCTTTAAGCACCTTGTCTGAAGTAGGCGTTATCAATGATACCCAAGGTGGACACGACCTGATCGTATTCCACGTAGGTGGAACCAGCAGCGCTTTGGGAGCCCGGGTTATTGCCGAAGGTGAGGATGTTGGAGCAACCGGCGTTTTTGATCCCAATCTCAACGGCCAAAAACTTACCTTCAAACGCAACGGCGATGTAATTGTAGATAACGAAACCGGCAGTACCTGGAACATTGTAGGACAAGCGATTGAAGGCCCGTTAAACGGCGAGCAACTTTCGCCGGTTGTACACGCCGACCATTTCTGGTTCTCGTGGGCCGCATTCAGACCTGATACGGTTATCTACGCAAATTAATCATCAACCCAGGTAAACACTAAAAAACAGCCGGCAATGTTACCGGCTGTTTTTTTATGACCTGGTAAGCGTTCAGTCGGTTAATCGAATCGAGCCTGGCCATAAGACGCGCTCGTGAGTCCTTCGACACCTTTGGTCAGGACAGGCTCTGAAGAAGAGAGAGGTCAATAGAGCTCGGCAAATTGCCGAGCTTCATTCGTTTTCTTTAAGGTAAGGTTTATAGTATACTTGGCCCCATAGATATGCCTCTCCTTCAAATCAAATTCTATATCCTCCTTCCCCGCCGCGTACCTGTCCCCATCCGCGTCTTATCAAGCGGCTAAACCAGGAACGATATTTCAATTCCGCCTTCATTTTTGTCCCTTGAGCACCGATGGGGAGCGCTCGATTGTTCTCCAAGACGTAAATTTTGCAGGCAAATAGAAAGAAGAAAGTAAAAAAGGTAACAAGATAGAACAATTTGATAGGATTGAACCCAGTCAGCGTTGGGTACGGGCACAGGTTGGTGATGAATTTGTGGTGGATTGTAAACGGCCGTTGCTGGTCTGGGAACATGAAAAGTACCCCACCTACTTTTTCCTGCGTGAATATGTGCGGATGGATTGGTTGGAAGAAGCAACCCAAACCGGCAGCCGAAGTTTCTGGCACTTAACGGTCAATGGCCGGCAAGTAGAACGCGCCGCTTATCATTACCTCCATCAGCCTGAACTTGAAGGGCATATTACCTTCCGGTGGCATAAGATGGACCATTGGTTTGAGGAAGAGGAAGAGGTGTTTGTTCATGCCCGTGACCCCTATAAACGGATAGATGTCATGCCGAGTTCGCGTCATGTAAAGGTAGTGATAGGCGGGGTGACGGTGGCGGAAACAAAACGGCCGTTCCTCCTGTTTGAAACCGGCCTCCCCACCCGCTACTACATCCCCGTAGCCGATGCCAATATGACTCACCTCACGTCCACGAACAACCATACTCGATGCCCCTACAAAGGCATAGCCTCTTACTGGAATGTTTCTGTAGGCGATAAGGTTTATAAAGACCTGGTGTGGAGCTACCCTGACCCCATCCCCGAATGCCCCAAAATCAAAGGGCTGCTTTGCTTCTTTAACGAGAAAGTAGATTTGTATGTGGATGGTGAATTGCAGGAACGGCCAGAAACTTGCTAGTCGTAAGCGGCGCTGAGATTGTTCTATGATTACAGCAAATATTTAACGATGTACAGAGAGGATCATTATGAAACAATATGACGTGATTTGGATAGGAACGGGTCAGGCGACAGGCACTGTGGTGCCCCGCCTGGTAAATGAGGGCAAAACAGTCGCCCTTGCCGAAGGCAGCCGCTTTGGTGGCAGTTGTGTCAACTACGGCTGCACACCCACCAAGACGATTGTTGCTAGCGCGCGGGCGGCGCACATGGCTCGTCGCGGCGCGGATTTTGGAGTTATGACAGGTGAGATCAGTATTGACTTTGCCAAAGTCATGGAGCGTCAGAACAAAATGCGTAACGGGGCCAGCCGTGGATTGGAAAATTGGTTGCGCGGCATGGATAACGTAGAAGTTTATAGTCATTTTGCCACTTTTGAAAGCCCCAACACCGTGCGTGTCGGCGATGACTTGATTGAGGGCGAAACGATTATTATTAACGCCGGCGGCCGCCCACGTGAGGTGTCAATTGCGGGTGTTGATGAGGTTGATTGGCTGAATAATGCCCGATTGCTTGACCTGCCGGCTTTACCTCAGCATCTTGTCATTGTGGGTGGTAGCTATATCAGTCTGGAATTTGCCCAGGCGTTTCGGCGGCTGGGTAGCGAAATTACGATATTGGAAGGAAGTTCGCAACTCATGTTCCGTGAGGATGTTGACATTGCTGACATTGCCCGGGAGGTTCTTGAAGGCGAAGGCATTACCATTCACCTTAACGCCAGAGTGAAGCGGTTGGCGCAAGAGGAAGAGCAGAAAATTGATGTTTTTTTTGAACAAGAAGGTGAGGCAAAACAGGTGCGCGGCACACATCTGTTGTTGGCCGTTGGCCGCGTTCCCAATAGTGACCGCCTCAATTTGGAAGCGGCCGGGGTTGAGGTCAACGAGCGAGGTTACATTATGGTTAACGATGTGATGCAGACCAATGTTCCGCACATCTTTGCCGTCGGCGACATTAATGGTGAGGGTGCGTTCACCCACACATCGGTCAATGATGGTGAGATTTTTTGGGATTATTACTGTGGTGACGATGATCGCACGTTGGGACAGCGCGTCCCAACTTATGCTATGTTTATTGACCCGCCGCTGGGCCGGGTGGGAATGAGTGAGAAGGAAGCGCGAGCCAGCGGCCGCAATGTTCTTATGGCAACCCGGCCAATGAAATACATCTCACGGGCTAAAGAAAAGGACGAAACAGCCGGTTTGGTCAAAATCTTGGTTGATGCGGATACAGAGCAATTCTTAGGGGCCACGATTTTAGGTGTTGGTGGCGATGAGATTATCAATATGTTTACCACGTTTATGTACACCAAACAATCTTATAAGCTGTTCCGCAAAGCAGTCTTGGCCCATCCCACCGTGGCTGAGTTGATGCCCTGGATTTTGGACGATCTGAAACCACTCACATAATAGATTAAGCAGATAAGGAGTTGACAAAAATGGGGGGTGCTG
>JBFGLD010000306.1:0-6661 GCA_041576335.1 Anaerolineae bacterium
CCACTGCGGGTCAAGCCGGCCGAAGCAGTCTTGGTCGACCAATCGCTGACGTCAGATCGCATTGACCGGGCGGCCAGGCTAGCCGCCGAAGCCTGCACGCCGATCGACGATGCCGGCGGCTCAGCCTGGTACCGGCGGCGCATGGTCGAAGTGGCCACCCGCCGCGCCCTGCAGCAAATGTTGGAATGAGTTGAGTGGGTATGAAAAAACTAATCACGTTTGGTGTGAACGGCGATACCTATGAACTTTACGTCGATACGCGACGCACTCTGCTGGACGTACTGCGCCATGAATTAGGTTTGTTGGGCGCGCACCGTGGCTGTGACGAGGGTGAATGTGGCGCATGCACGGTCCACGTAGACGGGCTGCCCATGAATTCGTGTCTGCGGCTGGCCGTGGATTTAGAGGGGGCCGAAGTGTTGACGGTTGAAGGCGTGACCAAAAATGGCCGGATGCATCCGTTGCAGCGGGCCTTAGTGGAACTTGGTGGCATTCAGTGTGGTTTCTGTACGCCCGGCTTTGTGATGAGTGCGCTGGCGCTGCTTGAGGAAAATCCGACCCCCACTGAGGCTGAAGTTCGGGCTGAGCTGGCCGGGAATTTGTGCCGCTGTACCGGCTTTGTAAAGATCGTCCAGGCGGTCATGCAGGTGGCCCGGACTAAATTAAACGAAGAGCAAAATCTAACACAAAACGATGAGTCACGATAATTCTAACAATCTGCCGTCTTCTCTAACCGGGCAAAATCCGGAGTCGTTAATTGGCCAACGTATCCCCAAACTCGATGCGCCGGATAAGGCCATGGGGCGCATGACTTACGGGCACGACGTGCGCCTACCCGGCATGCTGCATGGTCGCATCTTATATGCCCGCTATGCCCACGCCCGCATTCTCAATATTGATACTGCGCGGGCCGAACGCCTGCCGGGGGTCAAGGCGGTGCTTACCGCCGTCGACAATCCGCGCACCAAGTTTGGCTACGGCAAAGATAATACGCCGTTCAAAGGCGAGGTCGTGCGTACGCTGCGGGATGAAGTGGCCGGGGTTGTCGCCGTCGACCCGGACATTGCCGAAGAGGCGCTGGCCCTAATCGAGGTGGAGTATGAGCCGCTGACCCCCATTTTTAGCGCAGCCGCAGCGCTCGCCCCTGACGCAGTTCTCATCCATCCGGAGCGAGGTAGCAATCTATTCACTACCTATAACTACACCCACGGCGATTTCAAGATCGGCGAGGGCGAGTCGGACGTCGTGGTCGAGGCCGGCTGCCGGCTGCCCTACGTCAATGCAGCCTGCATGGAGACCAGCGTCGTGACCGCCCAATTTGATCACCGCGGACACTTGACCCTGTGGAGCGTCACCCAGATCCCGTTCCTGCTTCAACGTGATTTAGCCGAAGCATTGGATATGCCCGGCAGCCAGATTCGCGTTATCCAAACGGCCATTGGCGGCGCATTTGGTCGGGGCTTGGACATCTACCCGTTTGAACCGATCGCCGCGCTGATGGCGCGCAAAACGGGCAAACCTGTGCGGCTCGCCTTCTCGCGGCAGGAGGAGTTTATAGCCGGGCCGGCCCGCCAACCGGCCGAGGTTACGGTTCGAGCCGGGGCTCGCCAGGATGGCAGACTTACCTTCCGTGATGTATCAGTCGTGCTGGACATCGGGGCCTATGTCTCTTGGGGTTCGGTGACCCCCCTGGTAATGATGGAAACAGCCGCTTCTCTATACGAAGTGCCGCATGTTCGGTTTAAGGCTGACTGTGTCTACACGAATAATCCGGTGACCGGGGCGATGCGGGGCTACGGTAATCCCCAATCCACATTTTTTGTCGAAACTATGATGGACCGCCTGGCCGAGGCCCTGCACATGGATCAAGCCGGTTTCCGCATGCTCAATGCCAACCGGCCCAATACCGAAACGCCCCAAGGATTGATTATTACGTCGTGTGGGTTAAAAGAGTGCCTGGAGACAGTGGCAGCTGCAGCAGACAGAGGCCCCAAAAGTCAGGCAGCAGACGTGACGAAGATGGAGCAGGAAAGCTCGCCGCGGCTCGGTAGTTACCAATTAACGATGGCTGACCAAAGCGTCAAACGGGGCATAGGATTTGCCTCAACCCTAAATGTTGGCGGTGGGGCTCGCATTTACCGCAGCGACGGCTGTGGCGCTGTCGTCAAGGTGGATGATTTTGGACACGTCACCCTCGTTACCGGCTCAAGTGAAATTGGGCAGGGGTCGGAAACGATTTTGGCTCAAATCGTAGCCGCTATTTTGGGCCTGCAAGTGAACCAGGTAACCGTACTCAATAACGATACCGAAGTAAAACCTTGGGATGTAGGTGTGCATGCCAGCCGGACTACCTTCATTGCCGGTAATGCCGCCCGCCTAGCTGCACTGGAGGTGCGCAACCAAATTTTTGAGACTGCCGCCGAGATGTTAGATACCGAGCCCGGACTATTGATCGCCCGTAGTGGAACCATTCAAGAGAGAGGAAACCCCGGAAAATCGGTCGATTTGAGCAAAGTTGTTCGTCACCGCCACTTCCGCGAAGGAGGGCAGGTCGTCATGGGTGAAGGCTGGTATGACCCGCCGACCAAGCTGGTCGATAAAGATACCTATAAGGGCAATATCTCGGCCGCGTATGGCTTTGGTGCTCAGATGGCCGAAGTGGAGGTTGACACCGAGACCGGTCTCGTGCGGGTGCTCAGATTGGCCTGTGCTAACGATGTAGGCCGGGCCATTAACCCTATGGCTGTGGAAGGGCAGATTGAGGGCGGCGCGCAGATGGGTTTGGGCTATGCCTTGACAGAGGAGCTAATCGTCAAGGAAGGGCGGGTAATGAACCCGGACTTTCGGCTTTACCGGCTGTTCACCGCCGCCGATATGCCTAAAATCGAAACCTTTATCATTGAAACGGACGATCCCCAGGGGCCATTTGGGGCCAAAGGCGTTGGCGAAATGGGCGGCACCCCGACTGCCGCCGCCATTGCCAATGCCATCTATGATGCGGTCGGAATCCGATTGACCGAACTGCCGATGACGCCGGAGCGGGTCCTGGCCGCCCTTGACCGGAAACATGAAAGGACGGTTAGTTGATGACGGGACCTCGACTTAATCCCCGTCTTCTTGAAGTGCCCCTGTATGTTGCCGGCAGGTCGATTGAGGAAATACAAGAGACCCTGGGCCTGGACGAGGTCATTAAGTTGGCCTCAAATGAGAGCCCAATTGGTCCCTCACCGCAAGCGATCGCCGCAGCAGAGCGGCTGCTCGCTGAAGCCCATCGCTACCCCGGCACTGCGGAGGTTAAATTACGCCGGAAATTGGCCTCATACTTGGACCCAGTCCTGACTGAGCACAACCTCATCACCGGCAACGGGGCGACGGATGTCTTGCGCATGATTACCCAGGCGTTCGTATTCGAGGGCGGCAACACGATTATGGGGCGCGCTACCTTTCCCATGTATCACATACTTACTACCATGTTTGGGGGAACGCCACGGATCACGGCTTCAGCTAAGCCCGGCTTCCGCCAAGACCTGGCCGCGATGGCCAAGCAGATTGATTGGGAGACGCGCCTGGTTTACCTGTGTTCGCCCAACAACCCCACCGGGGATATCATTACCCGGGCCGAGGTAGACAATTTTCTGGCCGAGGTTCCGGAACACGTGGTAATCGTCTTTGATGAGTCGTATCGGGATTTCGTAACCGACCCTGATTATGCCGATAGCCTGGCTTACATCAAAGAGGATCGCAATGTGCTTACGGTGTGCAGTTTCTCAAAGAGCGCGGGGTTGGCAAATATGCGAGTTGGCTACGCCATCGGCCGGCCAGAGCTTATCGACTATGTGCGACATACCCAATTGCCATTTCATACCAGTGCTATTGCCTTAGCAGCCGCTGCGGCCAGCCTTGATGATGGAGCGTATCATGCCCGGCATCGACAAGTCGTGCTGGAAGAGCGAGCCTATCTATACTCAGCCGTAGGCAAATTGAACCTGAACTGTCTTCCCAGCCAGGCAAACTTTATTTCGATCATTGATCCTCCGCTAGAGCCGGTCGCCCTGTCCGAGGCCCTGTTAGGCCTCGGAATTGTGGTGCGACCCATGACCGCGTTTGGCCTGCCAAATGCGATCCGGGTAACCGTAGGCACTCATCAGCAGAACGTGAAGCTCGTTGAAGCTTTGAAGATAGTCTTAACTTGAGTTCGATATTAATGCTCAGAGGCAGTCTGCGACTACCGTTTCTAGTGATGTGACGACGGTTGCAGAGCGTCTGCGAGCATTTAGAGAGAAACTCCGAACTCAGCAATCCACGATGCAAGGCATCGTTCTTTCAGCAAGGAAAACGGGGGAGTAAATTGGGGGGAACTACCCCCCAAGCCCCCCGGCCTACGGCGTTTTCCTTAACAGGTTATTAGAAAACAAAAAGCCGTGGCTGATTCTATATGAAACTCTTTTGTTGTGAAAGCCGGAAGTAAGGCAGCAAGCCAGGCTGCCGTTGCCTGAGAGTAAAAAATGGTCGATATTTTAAGGCATACTAAACGTCCTCTCGTAAGCACTCAATTTCTGGTATTCACCCTATTCGGGGACTATATTCTGCCAAGGGGAGGAACAATTTGGACAACCGACTTACTCTATCTGTTGGATTTACTGGGTGTGAGCGAACGAGCAGCGCGTTCGGTACTCTCACGGATGGCGCGCAAACGCTGGCTAAAAGCCCGCAAACACGGTCGCCGCAGCCAATACTCACTCACGGCCCGAGGGTGGACCCTGTTAGAAGAGGGGGGCCAGCGTATTTTTGAACCACCTTTTACTGATTGGGATGGTCTATGGCATGTGGTCGTTTACTCGGTGCCGGAGAAAAAAAGGAGTCTGCGTCGGGCCTTACGGCAGCGTCTGATCTGGCTCGGCTTCGGTCACCTAGCTCCAGCCACATGGGTTTCGCCCCATAATCGCAAGGTAGAACTGGAGAATCTCGCCAACGAGCTGGAAGTGCGCGAGTACGTGGAAGTTTTTTCAGGGCTGCGCATGGATCTCTCCTCTGAACAAGGCCTGATAGAGAAATGTTGGGATTTGCTACAACTGGAGGCAGAGTACCGAGATTTTATTAGGCGTTACCGGCCGGAGTATGAAAGGTGCCGAGGTCCAAGCAACGGCAGGTTGAAATTGTCGCCCGATGACTGTTTTGTTCGTCGTTTCTGGCTGACCTACGACTTTCAACCCTTCCCCTTAAAAGACCCTAATCTTCCTGTTGCGTTGTTATCAGCCGATTGGATTGGTTTGACAGCCCGGCAGCTTTTCGACGATTATCGCCAACTGTTAAGTACCTATGCCAACCAGTTCGTGGACGAAGTTGTCAAAGGGGAAAGCGGATCACTACTGGCTAAGAGCAGTCAACGGAAGTCATCGCTGCCAACAACTCATCATGATTAGGGAGACGTAATGGAGATGGAAACCATCCTTGAGTTTGAGCATATGCGCCTGGATACGGCGGGCAAACTGGCCTGGGTGACGTTCACCCGGGAGCGTTATCTGAACGCCATGAACAATGCGGCTACGGTCCAACTGAACCGGGTGGCCATGGCTCTGCGCGAAGACCCCGAGGTGCGGCTCGTCATCATTCGAGGTCAGGGACGGGCTTTTTGCACAGGCATTGACCTGAAAGAGTTGGCCGCCGATGAGATCAACATGACCTATTTTCAGCTTTGGGAGAAGGCCCTGCGTATGTTTGAGATGATGGAAAAAATCGTGGTGGTGGGCATGCACGGCTACTGCCTGGGCGGCGCCCTGCAGTTAGCTATCGCCGCCGACATCCGGGTCAGCAGCGCCGATTGCCAAATTGGTTTGCCGGCCATTAAAGAGTCCCTCATTCCCGGCCTCGGTCCTTGGCGATTACCCAAGTATATTGGCTGGGGCCGGGCTAAGAAGCTGATTTTGGGCGGACAAAATATCAACGGTGAGGAAGCACTGCGGATTGGGTTAGTCGACCATGTGATCCCGGCCGAAGCGTTCTTCACCCACCTCGACGAGATAGCTCACGATTATCTCAAGGCCTGTTCAACCGGAACCCGCATGAGCAAGCTGGTTCTCAACCAGGCCTTCACCTATGATTATCCGGCCATTTACCAGCATTATCTCGAATTACAGGAGCGGACCCAATACAGCCTGGATGGCGAGGAAGGTAAACGAGCTTATCTGGAGAACCGGGAGCCGAAGTGGCAGTAATCTTGAATATTGAGGTAAACTATGGAACCCAAACTAGAATTCGAGCAAATGCGCCTGGATACGGCGGGCAAACTGGCCTGGGTGACGTTCACCCGGGAGCGTTATCTGAACGCCATGAACAATGCGGCCACGGTCCAACTGAACCGGGTGGCCATGGCTCTGCGCGAAGACCCCGAGGTGCGGCTCGTCATTATTCGAGGTCAGGGACGGGCTTTTTCGACAGGTATTGATCTCAAACAATTATCGGCCGACGATATTGATATGACCTACCACCATCGCTGGGAAATGGCCCTGCGTATGTTTGAGACGATGGAAAAAATCGTAGTGGTGGGCATGCACGGCTACTGCCTGGGCGGCGCCCTGCAGCTAGCTATCGCCGCCGACATCCGGGTCAGCAGCGCCGATTGCCAAATTGGTTTGCCGGCCATTAAAGAGTCCCTCATTCC
>JBFGLD010000307.1:0-6660 GCA_041576335.1 Anaerolineae bacterium
CCCAGGCAATAACTTGGTCATCCGCTCTCAAGACCTCTAGCTGTAACCTAGCACTTGTAGCTAAATTCAAGCTATCCGTGGCGCGTCCAATCATGCGCAGGCAAACCGCCCGAAAGACTTGCGTTTCAGCCAAACCTACTAAGTTATTCTGTTTGCAAAACACTTGTTCTGCTAGTTGCAGATAGGTTATAGCCTTTTGAGGAGCGCCCAGGTAATCATACGAAATCCGTCCGCGTAACATCAGCAGCCGGGGGTACTTAGCTAATTCCAGCTCGGGTATCTGGCTCAGCCAGTCATGTAGGGTTAGCGCGCGCCCGGTATCATAAAAAACCTTACTTGCGGTTTCGAGCAACTGGGCAGCTTCGTCCCAAGCCTGGGCGGCAAGATAAAGCTGCATAGCTTCTTCAACCCGGGCGCGTGCCGTTAAAAGCTCGGCCGCACTGCGCGAAACCCGGCGATAGAGGCATTCGTCCCTGGCCAACTCTGCCCTCAAAAACTCGGCGAACAGATCGTGATATTTATAGGCCACGCCGACTTGGGTCACGAATAGATTTTGACGTAAAAGTTCCTCAATGCAGTTCTGGGCATTGGTGATACCCAGCAGCTCATTGCACAGCGCAGCGGTCATACCCGGCAAAACTGAAGTACACCGCATAAAGTGCTGCAGTTCCGGCGTTTGTTTTGCCAAGACCCTTACCGCCAAATAGCGATAGATGGGTTCAACATCGCTGCCTGGCAGCTTGGGAAGCCTACCATTCACACGATTGTCGCTCATCAGATGGCCGGTTAACAAAATGTGGGCAATATTCCCGGCCGTCGCCCTGACAATGCCCGTCGCCTCATCCGGGTTGAGGCTGCGGCCAAAGCGTTTATGCATCACCTGTTTCAGCTCTGCCGTCGTAAACCCCAACTCTGCAGCCGAGAGATGGGCCGGGCACTCGCGCAGCAGCAAGGCGATCATTCGATCTGCCTCGACCGTTGTTTCTGTCCGGGCAGCCACGATGACCGTGCTGATTTCGGGCAGTTGTTCCAGAAACTTGTTGAGAGCCAAGGCCGTTCCGGCAGTGACCGCCTGGTGATAATCGTCAATAATGATCAGGTGCGGGCCAACGTCGGCAAGCGAGGCCGCCAAGCGACGAACACTTACCTGGGTATCCCCGCGCGCAATGAGATCCAGTAGCGCCTTGGGATCGATTGCGTGAAACCGGTCGGCCAGGCTGTGAGTCAGAAGGGTCAAAAAAGCGGTCGGATCCCGATCGGCCGAATCCAGTGAGCACCAACAGACCGGCAGGTTGGTGGTTTGGGCAAAATCGGCCAGCAGAATGGATTTGCCATAGCCGCTGGGCGCATAGAGCGTAATAAAGCGTTTTTGCGCCTGGACGAAGGTTTCCAGCAGATTTAATAACCGCGACCGGCGCTGGATTAAATTGAGTACAGGAAGACGAATTCTATCTTCTAAATTTGTCATAGGTTCAATCGACGATTTCTCTTAATATATACCCGGAAATTGCTTGTTTGGGTCTTAACCGGATACAATTTACTTTTGAGCGAGCATCCGAATTGCTCCAGATTTACCTGGTTTAGTGTGAGCCGCACGTATCTCGACATTAAAGATTTGGCAGGTTAAGCTCCCACAGTATGGTATGGTTTCTACATTATCACAGCGGTCCGTATGTATAAGTGATGACGTATCCAGTGCACTTAAAATATTATGCTTTGGTTTTTCTGGCGGCCTGTTTGTGGGGCACAATTGGCGTTTTGGGCCGGGGCGCTATTCAATACGGTATGGCCCCGGCAGAAATTTCTTTTTGGCGCGCTGCTATTAGTGGCGGACTTTTCATCCTGCATTCCGGATTGGTTCACCAGCTTCAGTTACACCGCCGCCGGGATTTGGCCCTGTTTATCATGTTCGGATTATTGGCCGTTAGTCTATTTAATGCCAGCTACTTTTTGGCTGTTGAAAGCGGCGGCATCACGCTGGCCACCATAATGCTTTACACGGCGCCGGCCTTCGTCGCTGTTTTCGCCAAATTTTTTTTTAGCGAGAGTTTATCGCTCCATAAGATCGTAATGATCGGCGTAACGATTGGCGGCATTGGTCTAGTTTCTATCTCAGGAAGCCCGCAAGGACCGGACCAAATAGCCTGGAAAGCCGTTCCCTGGGGTTTGGTTAGCGGGGCCACCTACGCCCTCTACTACATCTTTGGCAAGTACATTTTGCCGCGGTACCAAACTGTCACCGTGATGGCCCTGGCCATGCCTATCGGTGCCTTGGGTTTGGCCCCCTTGGTCAACTTCGGTCCCCGCCCGATCCCCGCTTGGCTAGCCGTGTTTGGCTTGGCTGTGGTTAGCACTTACATTGCCTACCAACTTTATTACGCCGGCTTACGTCACATCGAAGCGTCGCGAGCCGTGTTGGTGGCCGGCGTCGAGCCGGTTGTGGCCGGCCTTCTGGCAGCTGCCCTTTATGGCGAAAAACTAACGCCGGTTGGCTACCTCGGTGCCGCGTTGGTTGTCGGCAGTGCCATCGCCTCTTCGTTAACGGCAAGGGCATAGACAGGCAATTGCCCAATTTTGCCACGGCTCGAAACGTGGTTGAGCATAATTTAATTGACGTGATTTGGAAAAGAGCTTTCTTGGAAAGTGTTGCAGTGAGGCAAGATAGGCCAGGCGTGTGAGAGGTGGAACGTGAAGGATGGAGTCTTCTGAATTCGGCGTATTTCCGAGAAAACTCAAACACGGAAACAAGGTGGGATATTGTTAACAGAACTGAATTACTTAGCCAAAATTTTAATTGACAGACCGTTTCAATAGTCTTCAGATTCTATAAAACTAGCACGACTTTGAAAAACTGTCAAAAAACAGAAATAAAAAAACACGCTATCGTGTAAGAAATTCTTGGTAGTCTTCTGGCTATGCTTTAGAAAGTACTGGGCCAAAATAAGATAAAGCTACCCCTGAGATTGGCCGTAACCTCCACCGCCCGGAGTTTCGACTCGCAGCACATCTCCAACTTGGACGGTTAAGCCAGTTTTAGCCGATAGCTCAATTTCCTGGCCTGCGCGAATGAGCAGGTTACGGCCTGTTTGGCCCGGCTTGCCCCCCCGCAAACCATACGGGGCAAATCGCCGGCGCTCGGTCAGGAGCGTTACCTGAGCTTTGTGCAAAAATTCCAGTTCGCGGCGGATGCCGTCACCACCGCGCTGACGTCCCTTGCCACCCGAACCACGCCGAATTTCGTAGGCACGCACCCGAAAGGGGTAAGTATATTCCAATGCCTCGACAGGCGTGTTCAGCGTATTGGTCATATGGCATTGAATTGCATCGGCACCCGGCGAGACCGGCCCAGCCCCCATACCGCCGCCAATAGTTTCGTAATAGGTATAGGCTCGCTGCCGTTCCGGATCCCAACCTCCAATCATAACATTGTTCATTGTACCTTGTGAAGCCGCCGGAATGCGATCGGGACTGGCCTGGGCGAGCGCCCCTAACAACACGTCGACAATCCGCTGTGATGTCTCAACATTTCCCCCGGCCACAGCAGCCGGGGACGCGGCATTGACCAATGTACCTTGTGGCGCAACAACTTTAATGGGCACGAGACAACCATTATTGGCCGGAATATCCAGTCCAATGATGGCTCGAAAAACATACAATACCGCCGAAAGGGTAACGGCATAAACTGTATTGATGCTGCCTCTGACCTGAGCCGCCGTGCCGCTTAAATCCACAACCGCCTCATCCCCCTGGATAGTGATGGTCACCATAATTTCTACGGGTTCAGGTTCGATACCATCGCTATCCATAAAATCTCGAAATCGATAAACCCCATCAGGTAAGTCGGCAATGAGACGGCGGGTCATCCGCTCAGCATATTCCAGCAGGCCCGTCATATAGTGACTCACTTCAGCCCGGCCGTAACGGTCGACCAAGCGGTTAAATCGCTGGCTGCCTTTATAGTTTGCGGCCATTTGGGCGCGCAGATCACCCGCTCGTTCGTCCGGGGTACGAACATTCGCCAGAAGTACGTCCATTAACCCCTTATTCAACTGCCCTGCCTCAACGAGTTTGAGGGGGGGAATAATGATTCCTTCTTGAAAAATCTCGTTAGATAGCGGCATCGAACCGGGAGTCATGCCGCCAACATCAGCATGGTGGGCCCGACTGGCCACAAAACCAAATAGGTGGCGACGGGCCAAGTCGGCAGATTGCTCCACACGATCAGGATTCTCAGCTTCCGGCGCCTCAGATTCGACGAAAATGGGCGTTATCAGGGTAATGTCCGGCAGGTGACTCCCCCCTCGAAACGGATCGTTCAGAATGACCACATCACCGGGGGCAAAGGGTGTTTGCTCAATCACGGTTGCTACCGAAATGGGCATCGCCCCCAAATGGACCGGAATATGGGCCGCCTGAGCAATCATCCGACCCTGAGCATCGAAAAGTGCACAGGAAAAGTCAAGCCGCTCTTTAATATTTGGGGAGTAGGCAGTGCGCCGCAGAACCATCCCCATCTCTTCCGCAATTGACGCAAATCGATTTTTGAAAAGTTCAAGCAGAACCGGATCATGCCTCATGGTTACCTTATTGTATTTCCTTCAACTTAAGCATCCGTCACAAATTAAAGAATTTATAATGAAAAGTTATTGACGGAGGACGAGATCAATAATTAAGTTTTTATGCTCATCCATTGTCAATGTATCCCCCGAGTCGATGAAAATGGTCGTATCCGGATGAACAATGATGGCCGGGCCGGCGAGCTGGTGGCCTGGCTGCAGCACCTGGCCATTATAGAATGGCACCTCGGCGGTGCCTCCGGCTAACACGACCGGTCGAGGTTCAAGCAAGGCTGCGGCGGTATCGCCGTCGGTGGACGGGAGTTGAGGTAGCCTTGGCCGCGGCAGGCGCCCTACCGCCCGCACCCGAAGATTGACCAGTTCAACCGCAATGCCGGGCTCGCTGTGGCCGTAAACATAGGCGTGGGCAGCGTGAAACTCGTCGATGAACCCGGGTGTAAGGGGCACCATCAGCTCGTATGACTGCCCTTGATAACGCACGTCTAACAGCCGCTCGATGGAAATCTCCGATTTTGCAATACCTTCGCTAACGAGATCAGCCCTTCCCTGCTCGACCATTGGCTGCATTAGGCTCTCGATTTCATCGAAATGAGTATTTCCAGGCCGCATTATAGTACGAACATAATCTTTGATAACGTCAGCAGCCAGCATGCCAAAGGCAGACAGCGTGGCCGCATTGGGTGGAACCAAGACCCTAGGCATGTTTAGGCTGCGGGCCAACTCTACGGCATGCAAGCCTCCTGCACCCCCAAATGAAACCAACGTAAACTCACGGGGATCGTAGCCCCGCTGTACCGAAATGACGCGCAGAGCCCGTTCCATATGGGCATTGACGACTCTGAGCACTCCTAAAGCCGCTGTTTGGGCCGGCGTGAAACCGGGGCGCGCAGTCAATCCTGCATCCCGAGCCAGCCGCGCCAGCGCCGTTTGAACCGCCGCTACATCTAAAACCATCTGTCCATCCAAAAAGCGATCGGCTGCAAGCCGGCCTAAAGCCAAGTTGGCATCGGTCACCGTAGGTCGCCGGCCGCCTCGCCCATAGGCAATGGGTCCGGGATCGGCCCCTGCGCTTTCCGGGCCAACTCGCAGTGCGCCTCCCGGATCGACGTAGGCAATGGAGCCGCCACCGGAACCCACGGTGTGAATGTCGATAACGGGCACACGAATGGGTAGTCCGCCGATCTCGGACTCGGTCGTGATCTTTATATCACCGGCGCAGAGGGACACATCGGTCGAGGTACCGCCCATATCAAAAGTGAGCAACTGTTCAAAGCCCGCCGCTTCCGCGACGTAACGGGCTCCAACCACACCCCCGGCCGGTCCGGATAATACACAGCGTACCGCCTCACGTCGCGCTTGGGTCACACTAATGCTGCCGCCGTTTGACTGCATAATCCGAAAATCGTGGGCGCCGCTCTCCTGCTCCAGCCGGGCCAGATAGCGGTCCATCACCGGCGAAACATAGGCATTGACTACAGTTGTGCTGGTACGCTCATATTCGCGGAACTCTGGCAGCACCTCACTGGAGGGCGAAACAAAAAAACCTCCTTCGCGCAGCCGGGTGGCAACCAAGTTTTCGTGTTCAGGGTAAATAAAGGAAAATAACAGGCAAAGTGCCACGGAGGTAACCGGAATGGTGCGCAACTGTCGGATCAGCGGCTCTATGGTGGTTAGATCGAGCGGCTGGATAACCTCGCCCCGATGATTAACTCGTTCAACCACTTCGAAGCGAAATTCCGGGGGAACGAGTGGGGCCGGGCGATGGCTAAAAAGGTTGTAAATATCAGGTCGATTTTGACGACCAATCTCAAGTACATCACCAAAACCCTTGGTCGTAATCAAGGCAGTAACAGCACCCTTCCGCTCCAGCAAAGCATTGGTCGCAACAGTTGAGCCGTGGACGATAGACGTGGGTGCTGCCCGACTCCCGGTTTGCATTGTCGGTAGTTGATGCCTAATCATTGCTAACTGACCGAGAACCGCTTCGGCCGGATCGTGTGGGGTTGAGAGGACTTTGTCCGTTTGGAATTGGCCCGTAGTTTCGTCAAACAGAACGAAGTCGGTAAACGTGCCGCCGATGTCG
>JBFGLD010000308.1:0-6653 GCA_041576335.1 Anaerolineae bacterium
GACAGACCTGCGTTTTACAGAGTCCGAAGCAGCCGCTTTCCTCAACCAGACGATGGGCCTCAATCTGACTACCGAGGCCATAGCTACGCTCGAAACCCGAACCGAGGGTTGGGTCGCCGGGCTACAATTAGCTGCCCTGTCGATGGAAAATCTCGAAGAAGCTCACCGGCACAACTTCATCGCAACTTTGACCGAGGGTGACCGCTACATCCTCGACTATCTCATCGAAGAGGTCCTGGACCGGCAACCGGCGCACATCCAGACTTTCTTGCTCCATACGTCCATCCTGGAGCGGCTAAGTGGACCGTTGTGTGATGCCGTTTTGGGAAACGAGCGCATTAGCGAATTTGCGAATAGCGAGTCCGTAACCAGTGCTGCATCATTCGCACATTCGCCATTCGCCCATTCATATAGTCAGAAAATTCTGGAGCATTTAGAGCAGCATAACCTGTTCGTCGTACCACTGGACAACAAACGGCAATGGTATCGCTATCATCACCTCTTTGCCGACCTGCTCCACAATCAGTTGGAGGCCTCACAGCCAGAGTTTGACCACACCTTGCACCGCCGGGCCAGCGCCTGGTACGAGCAGAATGACTTGATGTCGGAAGCCATCGCCCACAGTTTAGCTGCCCAGGATGTGGAGCAAGCCGCCCGACTGACCGAGCAAACTTTTGACGATATGATGAGCCGTGATGAGTTTTTTACCACTATGTTAGAGCGATTGGAGGCGTTGCCCGACGAGATCATTCGGGCCCGGCCCCGGCTCGGCATCTTATACGCCTGGATGCTGTCGATAACGCTCCAGCTCGATGGCGTCGAGCCTCGTTTACAGGAAGTAGAAAGATTAGCCGGCGACCAATTACCAAGGGACTTACGATTGCAGATCACCCACATCCGGGCTGAACTGGCTCGCTACCGCCAAGACGTGACCGAAGCCATCGCGCTGTCGCACCAGGTCCTGGAGGCCTTACCTGAAGAACCGTCTGGGACAGACCGCCAAACGCTCACCGGAACCATCTTTAATCTGGCCTTTGCCTATTTGATGATAGGAGATGCTGTTAAAGCTCAACAACGGTTTTCCGAAGCTTTAACGCTTAGCCGGACGGTTGGTAGCATTACCCTGACGCTGGTCGCGATGACAGGTCAGGCTCAAGTTCAGGTATTGCAGGGACACCTACAGCAGGCAGCCAAAACCTACCGGCAGGCGCTCCAGCTGGCCGATGAAGTTGCTCAGCAAAGCGGGCGTGCCGTGCCGGCGACGGCTTATGTCCACTTGGGGTTGGGCGGACTACTATGTGAGTGGAACAACCTGGACGAGGCTGCTCGCCATTTGGCCCAAGGGCTCGAATTGGCCCAGCAGTGGCAGATTGACGAAGCACTACACGACGGTTACATCTTCCAGGCCCGGCTGAAACAAGCCCAGGGTGATATGGCTGGTGCTCTGGACGCTATTGGGCAAGCGGAACAACTTCCGCTCGTGTGTCAAGCCATTAGTGGCTATGGTGGCCCGGTCGCAGCTTGTCAAGCCCGGTTGATACTGGCCCAGGTGGCGTCAAGCGGTGGCGCCGCTGATCCAGCTTACCTCAAGGGGGTTGAACAGTGGGCCGAAGCGCGCAGCCTCAGCGCAGATACCCCGATCAACTTGATGGATGAGGAATTCGAGGTCTTGATCTGGACCCGGCTGCGAATCATCCAGAATGAGCCTGACCAGGTCATGCCCTTACTGGCGCGTTTGCGGCGGGCGGCTGAGGGCGGCGGTCGAACCGGACGTGTCATTGAGATCCTCAACCTCCAAGCCCTGGCTCAGCAGGCGCTTGGCGATACAGATCAGGCATTGAATGCTCTGGAACAAGCACTATCAATGGCTGAGCCGGAAGGATACATCCGCCTCTTTGTGGATGAGGGTAGGCCGATGGCGAAATTGCTTCAGCAAGTAGCCAAGCAAGGCATTGCTCAAGACTATGTGGCCAGGCTCTTGGCCGCTTGTGAAGTAGGGGACATAATTAGCACTTCCACACCTCCGCACCCCAGCATCCCTGCCCTCATTGAACCCCTCAGTGACCGTGAAACCGACGTGCTCCGTCTTCTAAATACGGATCTCACCAGCCCGGAGATTGCGGCAGAACTTGTCGTTTCGGTGAACACGGTCAGAACCCATATCAAACACATTTACGATAAACTCAATGCTCATAGTCGTTACGAGGCCGTCGAGCGGGCGAGAGAACTGAACCTGCTGTAGGCATAATATCCGAGGCAATCTTCTATTTCTCACAGTTTACGTGAGGGATTTACTAACAACATCTTGCAACTTCTGGCTCAATCATCCTCCCCGCCACCCATTGAGGGATGGTCAATCATCCTCTCTTTAAACTTTGCCCTTAACCGTCCCAATTGATAGGGTGGCGGTAACCATCTGTTGAAACATACCGGCCATTTCTTCGGCTGAAAAGGGTTTCTTTGATCTAAGCCACCAGGTGAGCAAAGCCAGCAGCGCGCCGGCAAAATAATTAGCCAATATGTCGTGAGGCATATTGACCGCTTGTCCAGCGGTTTCCAACGTTTTAAGTCGCTGTTTGATCAATATCACCAACTGCTGGAGAGATTTTTCATGGAGCATCTGTATGGCATTAAAGGCCAGGTAAAAGGGAGCAATTTCTGCCACGTGCCGAAAAATAGTTAAAACGGGCAACAGCTCGCTTTGATCGCTTTCTTGCTCAAGCTCTTGTAGTAACGAGCCGATAAACCCCGCCAAACTTTTGTTCAATAGTTCTTCTTTGTCCTGGTAATGGGCATAAAAGGTGGTCCGGCCTACATTGGCCCGGTCTACAATGTCCTGCACCGTGACCTTTTCATAGCCCTTCTCCACTGAAAGTTCAATCAGCGCGTGCTCTAGCAGTTGCCTTGTTCGCTGCACCCGACGGTCTTCTTGTTTGGTCATCATCGAGACTCCTGAATTTCCGTACAATTTGCCCATTGCTGTTCCAAACGGAACAAAATTCATTTTTTGCTTATTGACAGGCAGGGCCTATTTGTTATATCCTAGTTTCAGAACATACTGTTCTATATCGAACATATTGTACCTAAAAATAAGTCAAGATACAAATGGAGCACAGAGTTATGAACCCTATATCAAAACACCACCAGGCATCGCCGTTTCCAGTAAAGGAGAGCACGCGAGCCTTGATTGAACTGCGCGGGGTGTCTAAAAGTTACCAGAACGCGGCCCGGACATTCACCGCGCTGCGTAACGTTGATTTACAAGTAGAAGCAGGGGAGTTTGTCGCCATTGTCGGCAAATCGGGTAGTGGAAAATCTACCTTACTGAATGTGTTGACCGGCATTGACCGTTCGACTAATGGGGAAGTATGGGTGAACGGAACCCCCGTGCATACCATGAATGAAGAACAAACTGCCAGTTGGCGTGGAGGCAATGTTGGCGTGGTTTTTCAGTTTTACCAGCTTATGCCAACCCTGACGGTGGTTGAGAACGTGATGATGCCCATGGATTTTTGCAACAGCTACCCCGTTCGAGAGCGACGAAAACGAGCGCTGCGCTTGCTGGAGCAGGTTGGCGTGGCCGACCAGGCCGGCAAGTTCCCGGCGACGCTCTCCGGCGGGCAGCAGCAGCGGGTGGCCATTGCCCGCGCTCTGGCCAACGATCCGCCTATTCTAGTGGCCGACGAGCCGACCGGCAATCTTGACTCGCGTATGGCAGAGGCCGTACTGACCCTCTTTCAGCAGTTGGTGGCGGACGGCAAGACGGTGATTATGGTTACGCACGAGCGAGACATTATCCCCTGGGTCACCCGGGTGGTGACGCTGGCCGATGGTCAGATTGTAGAGAACGCCGTGAACGGCGCAAACGCGCCGGCAGTCCGGCAAGAGGAGGTGATTTATGCTTAGTCCACGTTGGCGCAAAGTTTTGCGTGATTTGTGGGTCAACAAAGCACGCACGATTCTAGTGATTCTGGCCATTGCCATTGGCATTATCGGGGTCGGTTCAATCTTGACTTCGTATGCTATCCTGACCCGGGAGATTAATCGCAACTATATGGATACCCAGCCGGCCTCGGCCGTTTTCTTCATCGACGGGGTTGAGGCAGAACTGGTTAAGGCCGTGCAGGCCTTGCCTAAAGTGGCCCAGGCCGAAGCTCGTCGGGTAGTATCTGGCCGGATTGAGGTGGGTACAAATGAGTGGATGCCCATCATCTTACTTGTGAGGGAAGATTTTGATAACCTGCGGGTCAACACCTTTTATCCGGAACGGGGCGACTGGTCTCCGGCCGCCGCTGAAATTCTGATTGAACGTTCGGCTATGGAGATTCTGGATAGAGAGGTCGGTCAGGCGGCTGTCATCAAAACCTCTAACGGGCCGCCGCAAACAATGACGATCAACGGCGTGGTCTTCGACCCGGGGCAAGCGCCGGCCTGGATGGAGAGCAGGGCCTACGGCTACATCACCATCGAGGGATTGGCCCGGATGGGCGAGAGCCCGATCTTTGACGAACTACGGGTGGTGATGGCTGAAAATGCCACCGACCGGGCGGCTGTTCGCCGCACCGCCCATACCTTGCGGGAATGGCTTGAGGCAAAAGGCTATGCGGTTAAGCGGGTCGAAGTGCCGACCCCCGGCCAGCATCCCCATAACGGCCAGATGATGGCCCTGCTGTTTTTGCAGGAATCATTTGGTATGCTGGCTCTGGTTCTCAGCGGGGTGTTGGTAGCTACCCTGATCAATGCGCTGATGGGCCAGCAAGTGCGCCAGATTGGGGTAATGAAGGCTTTTGGGGCGCGCCGGCGGCAGGTTAGTGGTATTTATCTGGGCACGGTCTTGATCCTGGGAGCGCTGGCGCTGGTTATTGGCATCCCGGCCGGGATATGGGCCGGCCATGCTTATGCGGATTTCGCAGCTTCTATGCTTAACTTTGAAATCGACAGCTATGCGGTCGGCGCCTGGGTTTACCTGGTCCAGATTGCCGTTGGCCTATTCATTCCGGTAGCGGGCGCGGTCTATCCAGTCTACAGAGGCAGCCGCACCACGGTTCGTGAGGCCATCAGCGACTACGGGCTGAGCGAGAACGCCTTTGGTACGCGTCCAATTGACATTCTGTTGGGTCGGGTGCAGGAATTAGGGCGAACGTTTCTGCTAGCATTGCGTAACACCTTTCGCCGCCAGGGACGCTTGCTGCTAACCCTGCTGGTTTTGGCCACCGGGGGCGCGGTTTTTATGACGGCCCTTAGTACCGGCGCCTCGTGGAACAAAACCATCGATGACCAATTTGCCGCTCGCCGGTACGATATCAGCTTGGATTTGCAACAACCCTATCCGGCCCAAGGGGTGGAAACCATTATTCGCAATGTGCCCGGTGTGGCCGATGCGGAAAGCTGGCTGGAAACGAGTGCTTCTCTGGTCTACGCAGACGGCACCAACAGCGACGAGTTTTACTTGAGGGCGGCCCCAGCTGAGACTACGATGGTTGCTTTACCCGTGCTGGAAGGTCGTTGGTTGCAGCCCGATGACACCAACACCCTGGTCGTAAACCACATACTGTTTGAACACGAACCGTCCATAGCTGTGGGGCGCAACCTTACCTTTGAAGTCAACGGCCAAGAAACGACGTGGACGGTGGTGGGCACTGTCCGCCAGGTGGGCAGCGGCCTGGCTTATGCTAACTACGACTATTTTGTCGGCCTGACCGGACAAGAGAGCCGGGCCAATCATGTCCTGGTTTCGACCGAAGATCACAGTCAGGCCGGACAAACAGCCACCTTGCAACGGCTGGAAGAAGCCTTGGCCAAAACGGATGTAATCGTCGTCGGGGCCGAAACAGGGGCCATCGGACGTAAGGTACTGGATGACCACCTGGTAATCATTGTCGTCTTACTGGTCATTATGGCCGCGTTGGTGGCGGCCGTCGGCGGGCTAGGGCTGATGTCTTCCATGAGTCTGAACGTGCTTGAGCGCACCCGCGAAATCGGCATCATGCGGGCCGTTGGCGCTACCCGGCTAAAGGTTCTCCAGGTGGTGCTCGGCGAAGGTATCTTCATTGGCGGCTTGAGCTGGTTGCTGGCCGTTGTCTTCTCTGTTCCGTTGACAATTCTGGTGGGAAAGATTTCAGGTGAGATTTTCCTTGAAACTCCGCTGACCATTGCCTACTCGCTGCCGGGTATGGGGCTGTGGTTAGGCTTGATCATTATCCTGTCAGTCCTTGCCGGTTCGCTACCGGCCCTGCGGGCCACCGAATTGCCGGTTAATGAAGTGCTGGCTTATGAATAGTGAAAGGGAAGGTACTAAAATGAACAAGTCAAAAGTCATTGTCTATTCCATTATCGGCGTATTGGCACTTGTTTGCGTGGTAGGTTTCCTGGTTCTGATGCATACGGACCTGAGCGGGTTTATCCCGCACGCTATACCCTGATCCGCCAGATCAACCCAAATTAGGAATTAACCCCAGACTATTGGTCGGCGATTCAGTACCGACATCCGATCCCCCGCAGCTCATGCGGGGGATTTTTTTCAAAAACTGCCAGCTTCTCTCCCAATCACCTACCTCTATCACCCAATTGGTGATGACCAATCACCCCTCTGCCTGCTATGATGCAGTCAAATAACCATTAGCGAGGAAACGCGATGAAGAAATGTATGAATA
>JBFGLD010000309.1:0-6616 GCA_041576335.1 Anaerolineae bacterium
TCGAGAGCAGCGATGTTGAACGTATTTCCTTACGAGTACGATATTCTTTTAACGCCGATTTGGAAGACTTTGACCACGTTGAATTAATAGTTTCAGGCCAGGGCAATCCGCAGTTTGCCCCACTGCCGGTCGAGTAAAGTGATGCAAATCGTAATTCGAAATAAGTTTATCAATACTAACTAATTTGGCGAGGAAGAACTCATGAATAAGAAAACAATCAAAGACATTGATGTGCATAGCAAGCGGGTTTTGGTGAGGGTTGATTTTAATGTGCCGATGGAGAGTGGCCGGGTTACCGATGACCGCCGCATTCGAGCAGCGTTGCCAACCATCACCTACTTATTAGATCACGGCGCCAGCGTAATACTGATGAGCCATCTGGGGCGTCCCAAGGATGGTCCCGATCCAAAATTTGCGATGGGACCGGTTGCGGTTAAATTGAGTGAGCTGCTGAACCGCCCGGTTAAAAAATTTGACGATTGTGTTGGGCCGGATGTTGAGGCCGGCGTCAAAGCCATGCGGCCAGGCGATGTTGCGCTGCTCGAAAATACACGTTTTCACCCGGAAGAAAAGAAAAACAATGCTGCTTTTGCCACGCAGTTGGCCGCTCTGGGCCAGATTTACGTCAACGATGCGTTTGGCAGCGCTCATCGGGCTCACGCCTCAACCACCGGAGTGACCGACAGTTTGCGTCCGGCTGTGGCCGGTTTTTTACTGGAAAGAGAATTAGAATACCTGGGCGGTGCCCTGGCCAATCCTAGCCGGCCGTTCCTGGCCATTATGGGTGGCGCCAAAATTTCGGACAAAATTGCAGTGATCGAAAATTTGCTTGCCAAAGTCGATTCGCTGCTGATTGGCGGAGGTATGGCCAATACCTTCTTTGTGGCTCAAGGGTACGATGTAGGTAACTCGTTGGTGGAGGCAGAGGCTGTGGCGGTGGCCAAAGAACTCCTGGCCGAACACGCCGAAAAACTTATTCTGCCGGTTGATTGCGTCGTAGCCACGGAGTTCAAGGCAGACGCCGAATCGAGAGTCGTACCTGTCGACGAGGTGCCGCCAGGCTGGATGATCCTGGACATTGGTCCGGCGACGGTGGCCCACTTTGCCAATCGGTTGGCGGCAGCCAAGACGGTGGTCTGGAATGGTCCGATGGGTGTCTTCGAATTTCTACGGTTTGCCGAAGGCACCTTTGCGGTTGCCCGGGCCTTGGCCGAGCTTAAAGACGCAACCACCATCATTGGCGGCGGCGACAGTGCGGCTGCGGTTGAGCAGGCCGGTCTGGCCGGCAAGATGAGCCACATCTCGACCGGTGGCGGTGCCAGCCTGGAATTTCTGGAAGGTAAAGTTCTACCGGGCGTAGCGGCTCTGGATGATCGCTAAGGTTCATCGGGCCTGCGCGATGATGAAGAAATATGGAAAACAAACAAGGATTGAGGGTCGTAATTGCCGACGACGAAGCTGTCATTCGGATGGGTTTAACGGCGATGGTAACTTCGTTGGGCTATTTGGTGGTAGATACTGCGGCCAACGGTAAGGAAGCGCTCGACAAAATAAAGCAGTTGAAGCCCGATCTGCTGCTGTTAGACATCAAAATGCCGGAATTGGATGGTCTTACCGTCGCCGAAATTGTGGCAGAAGAGATGCCCTTACCCATCATTATGCTCACAGCCTTTACCGAAAAGGCACTGATCGAACGGGCCGTCAACGCCTCGGTTATGGGCTACCTGGTCAAACCCATCAACGAAGCTAAATTGGGGCCGACGATTGAGGTTGCGCTGGAACGTTTCGAGGCTATGGCCGCGACGGCTCAAGAAGCCTATCGCCTGCGTGACCAGCTGGAGGCACGCGAGCTGGTTGATGCGGCCAAGCAAATTTTAGTTGCGACCGGTCTGTCCGAGTCTGAAGCCTACCAGCGGCTGCAGATGGCGGCCAGAGAAAAGCGGCGCCCCATGCGTCAGGTTGCGGAGGCGGTAATCGCCGTTGGACAGAAATTTTCTGGGTAGAAATTGGATTGTGATAATTTGAGTAAACCTTAAAAAACTTGAAAAAGTCTTGACAACCCATTGGATGTTTGTTACAATTCGAGCTGTTAAGGAATAATAAAAGCAAATTGCTTTGGAGCGGCCGCGAAGCCCTCAGCAAAGAACCTAAGGTTCACGCTGAGGGCTTTTTGTTTTCCAACACGTTTACTCAATTCACTCTAGGGAGGACAACAGTATGAAACACTTAAAATCCTTATACCGCGCCTTACCCATTGCGGTATTGCTTAGCTTGATTGCCGCAAGTTTCGTTTTCGCCCAGGAAGAAGAACCTATCACCGCAGAATTGGCCTACTATGCTATCGACAACATCGTCCTGTTCTTTGCGGCGGTGCTGGTTCTGTTCATGCAGGCCGGTTTTGCCATGTTAGAGGCCGGCCTCAATTCGGCAAAAAATACGGTCAACATTTTGTTCAAAAACTTTATGGATCTGTGCGTCGGCGTGCTGCTGTATTTCTTTATCGGTTATGGGCTGATGTATGGGTCCGACATTACCGGCGGGGCCGGCTTTTTGGCCTGGGGCGGTTTTGGTATCGGGGCGGGGGGTGCTCCGGGACCCGGTGTCTTAAATCCCCAGGTAGATTGGCTTTTCCAGGTAGCTTTTGCCGCCACCGCAGCGACAATCGTCTCCGGGGCTGTGGCCGGGCGGATGCAGTTACGGGCTTACTTAATTTACACTCTTGTCATCACCGGTTTCATCTACCCCATCAGCGGCTACTGGAAATGGGGAGGCGGCTGGCTTGATGCCCTTGGCTTCTATGATTTTGCCGGTTCACTGGTCGTGCACTCGGTAGGTGGGTTTGCCGCTCTGGCCGGGGCTATCGTGCTTGGACCCCGTATCGGCAAGTTCAACCGGGATGGCAGCAGTAATCCAATGCCGGGACACAGCCTGTCACTGGCAGCCTTGGGCGTATTTATCTTGTGGATTGGCTGGTACGGCTTTAACCCCGGCAGCCAATTGGCCTTTGCCGGGTCGGCCAACACCGACATAACCATGCTTATTGCGGCCAACACGACCTTGGCTGCGGCAGCCGGCGGGCTATTTGCTATGGTAACCTCCTGGTTTATATCTAGAAAGCCGGATTTGACGATGACCCTAAACGGTGGTTTAGCCGGTTTGGTTGGGATTACGGCCAACTGCGACTCGGTGACTAACGGCGCTGCCATTGTTATCGGCGTGGTCGCCGGGATCTTGGTTGTACTTGGCACCCACTTGCTTGAGAAAGCTAGAATTGACGACTCCGTGGGAGCTTGGCCGGTTCATGGTTTGTGCGGTGTCTGGGGTGGTATCGCTACCGGGATTTTTGGTGGTTATCCCCTAGGACCCCAAATCATCGGCTCCCTGGCCATCCCGTTGTGGGCCTTTGCGACGGCCTTCGGCCTATTCTATGCGCTCAAATTAGCGGGCATCCTGCGAGTATCGATGGAAGAAGAAATCGAAGGGCTCGGTCTGACGGAACACGGTGCGGTAAACTATCCTGAATTCGGCCCAAGTGTGGTCAACACGCGGCCGGCCGAGTCGAGCATCATGCCCAGCTCAAAATAACAGGGAAATCGAGCAGCAATCCGGGCTGCAATGTGTCAGATGTGTCACGTCAAGTCGGTACATCACAGTTTGAATTTTTGAACTTGGATGCGCAGGAGAGGATTTTTATGAGAGTCTTGCTTAAAAAGAACAGCGACAGCAGCAGCAGCAGTGTACCGTATTTCGCCCATATTGAAATTGCCACAATCACGGCCGACCTAGAGACGAGCTTTCAAATTCCGATCCGGGTGCGCCAATCTCAAGGCACCGAACTCTACACCAGCGAAATATGTGGTTTTCAGGTTGAAGGCGACACACCGGCGGTGGTCATCAGCCTGATTGAAAAATTGGTACCCGGTTTGGTAAATATGGCTCGCCTGCCAACTTATGTCTTTATCGCCAGGCGCTCGCACAAAATGTACCCGGTTTATACCTATGAGGACAAAGTGTTTGCCACCACGCCGGGTGGTCCACTATTTGAGCACGTCGAACTGGCTAAAGTCCGCGAATTTTTGGCCGATTATCTGCATAACATCAAGGCTCTGGGCGTTCCCGGCCGAAGCGAATCACTGCACGTTCGGGGCGTGCGTCGAACGAATTTGGCCTTGATCCGACCGGTTTTTTATCTGAAAAAGCGCCCTGAAGCAAAAGACGACAATGAATTTTGGGCACCCGTTTTCCTCACGGACGACGAGAGCGGGGTCTACACCTATGCTGCCAACGGCCGGCGGGAAGTCGATTTGGCCGGCGGCTATGAAGCGTTGCTCCTGCGTTCTCAGGTTGCCCAGGCGCTCATTGCCGACAAACGCTTGAAAGATAATTATGCGTTGCGCCCCGACCGCCTCTTGCCCGATTATTGGGAACGGGTGAAGGCCACCTTGGTCCAACTGCCGCACAAGCTGGGGCATAATGGCACAACGTTTGATTTGTACAAAAACGGTAAGTACGTTGTGGCGGTTGAGCATCGGATCCAGGAAGACCGATACAGCCTGTATGTTGGAAAAGATATCGACAGTCTACGCGACCGAACCGCCCGAGATCTGGTCCGTCGAGGTCTGACCAAGGAAGTGTCGGATGTAAAAATTGTCGAGTAAAAAGATTAGGTTGACAAAAAGGTGCCTTTCAGTTTTGGCAGCGGCGCTTGGCCGGCTTTGCACTTATACCAAATATGAGCATCGTGGCTGACAAAAAAATAGCCAAAAAGGCACGGACGATTTGGCTCTCGCGGTATCCTCTGTGTCTTTTTGAACTATTTATAGGCCATCGATCGCAACAGCGAAAAATCTAAAAAATTTAAGGAGAATTATCAAAATGGCAGAAACAGTAAAAGACGTACTCGCGCTCATCAAAGATCGGGATATCAAGATGGTGGATTACCGCTTTATCGATCCCTTCGGCGTGTGGCAGCACTTCAGCACTTCGGTTAACGAAGTATCTGAAGATACCTTTGAAGAAGGCCTGGGTTTTGACGGTTCATCGATTCGTGGGTTTCAGACTATCAACGAGTCGGATATGATCCTCATTCCGGATACGACATCAACCTTTATCGATCCGATCCTTGAGGTACCGACTGTGGTTCTCATCTGTGACATCTTTGACCCTATCACCCGGCAGCCCTATACCAAAGATTCGCGCTACATCGCCAAGAAAGCTGAGGCTTATCTCAAGCAAACAGGGATCGCCGATACGGCCTTTTTTGGCGCGGAAGCCGAGTTCTTCCTGTTCAACGATGTTCGCTATGGCGGCGGGGCGAACAACCAATTCTATTTCGTAGACAGCCGTGAGGGCTGGTGGAACAGCGGCAAAGAATTTGGGGCCGTTGGCCCGAATTTGGGCGGGCAGATCCCGGCCAAGCGCGGCTACTTCCCCACGCCACCCACCGACACGCTCCAAGATGTGCGGAGCCTAATGGTCTTGGCGATGGAGTCTGTTGGAATTGAAGTCGAAGTCCATCACCATGAGGTTGGTACGGCCGGACAGTGTGAAATCGACATGCGCTTCGACTCGCTCACCCGCATGGCCGATAAATTGATAATGTACAAGTATATTGTCAAGAACGTGGCCCGGAAGCACGGGCTAAGTGCCACCTTTATGCCCAAACCGTTGTTTGAAGATAACGGCAGCGGTATGCACACCCATCAAAGCCTGTGGAAAAACGGCAATACGATTATGCACGACGAGGCGGGCTATGCCGGTCTGTCCGACGTTGCCCGCTACTACATCGGCGGCCTGTTGAAGCACGCGCCGGCTATCCTGGCCTTTGCCGCGCCGACGACTAACTCTTACAAGCGCTTAGTGCCCGGTTACGAGGCGCCGATCAACCTGGTCTACTCGCGGCGCAACCGCTCGGCCATCTGCCGCATCCCCATGTATTCCGGCAGCCCCAAGGCCAAACGTGTCGAGTTCCGTGCACCCGATCCAAGCTGCAATCCCTACCTCTGCTTCTCAGCCCTGCTGATGGCCGGTTTGGATGGTGTTCTCAATCAAATTGATCCGGGTGAGCCGATTGACAAAGACCTGTATGACCTGCCGCCGGAAGAGGCCGCCCAGATCACCAACACTCCTGGCACCTTGAGTGATGTGCTCGACGCGCTGGAAGCCGACCACGAATTTCTGCTGCAAGGCGATGTCTTCACCGAAGACCTGATCGAGGCCTACATCGAATACAAGCGTGCCGAAGAGGTTGAACCGGTAAGGCTGCGCCCGCATCCCCACGAGTTCACCCTGTATTTCGACATTTAGGACACAATTGCCAGAGCCTGAATTTAGACGCCTTACGCACCACGAAACATGTTATGTAGGGCGTAGTGCCTATTCCGCCAAGCATAGCCATTCGGTTGTCAAAGATTCTTGGCGAGGTCCCGGCTAAACGTGGAGGTAGATCTTGAATCTACCTCCATTTTGTTGTCAAATTCGATATGATACCTGTTGCCGGATCTGTGGTATAATTGTAATTCGATTCACCCTTATCTGAATACCCAACGGCCCGCCGTTTCCTGCCTTGCCGGACTGATGGCGGCGTTGTCGATACGAATTAAGAATGGTTCTAACA
>JBFGLD010000310.1:0-6610 GCA_041576335.1 Anaerolineae bacterium
CTGATCAAGATTAGCAGCCGGCCATGGCGTTAGCGTTTTGCTGCGATTCGGTAGAAAAGCTTCCCAAAGAATTCACAGCGCTGATGCAACAAATCCGGCCCTTTGTCGTATAGTTTAATAGTAAACAGATGACACGATATGTATCGTGGTGGAGGCATGTTATGCGCGTATTGGGAAATATAATTTGGCTTGTATTTGGTGGTTTATTTGCCGCACTGGGTTATATTTTGGGCGGTTTGGCAATGTGTTTAACCATCATCGGTATTCCCTTTGGGGTGCAATCGATAAAAATTGGTATTGCCAGTCTGGCCCCCTTTGGCAAAGAATTGGTTTCGGACTCGGATATTGGCGATACGCTGCACATCGTTTTTAATATCCTTTGGTTAGTGCTGTTTGGCTGGGAGATCGCTATAGTTCACTTGAGTTCAGCAGCGGTTTTGGCCCTTACAATTATCGGAATTCCTTTTGCCATCCAGCATCTGAAGTTGATTCCCCTGTCACTTTTCCCCTTTGGCCAACATTTGCAGTAGAAAATGCCGTTCGAGGGCAGTGCTTGTAACCAAACTGGCGGCGAAGAGAAGCAGATGAGGTTTTGGTTAAACTGAGCTGCCTGATGCCTTTCATGTAAGCGTAAAACGCTGGGGACAAACAGGGGCTGAAAGCCGCATTTGCTTGTCCCCAAACGTTTACGGTTCCCGTTCAACACTGCCCACGTTCCATTTTTTATGATATACTAAGTCGTGAGAGTCGAAATTGGCAACAGGTTGGGGCCATGACGGAAAAATTAGCCTATATACTCTCGACATGGCAGAGGCTTGGTGAATAAATCGGAGGGAGAAGCTCGTGAACGACTTGATTGACATCTGGGAAAGACCTAGCGCTGAACAGACATATATGATCGCCGGCTGGCATCAATGGGCAGATGCAGGGTCTATTTCGTCAGGTTTACCCCAATATCTCGTCGACCACAGCAATGCTAGAAAAATTGGGGAGATCAAGCCGGATGAATTTTATCTGTTTCAAATCCCCGGCACTCACCATTTTTTGAGGCCCGAAATAAAGTTGGAGGATGGGTATCGTACAGCACTGAAGCATGGGAAGAATGAAATCTATTTTGCCGGTGACGATGAAAAAGGGCTCGTGATTTTTTTGGGGCAGGAGCCGCACTTGAATGCCGAGCGTTATGCTGACGCCTTTTTTGACGTTGTAGAAGCGCTGGAAGTCAAACGGGTAGCTGCCGTTGGCGGCGTGTATGGGGCGATGCCATATGATAAAGACCGAGAAGTTTCGTGTGCCTATAGCCTAAAGGTATTGAAGGATGAATTGGCCGAATATGCTGTTAGATTTTCTAACTATGAAGGTGGGGCAACCATCGGATCCTTCCTGCTGGACAAAGCTGAACAAAGAGGCGTTGAGTTTTTTGTGTATTATGCCTTTGTACCAGCCTATGATTTCTCGCAACTCTCTTCATTGACTCAGGGCGTTAGAATCGATAATGATTTCAGGGCCTGGTATGAACTCATGCTGCGGCTTAACCATATGTTTAACTTGGGAATCGATTTGACGGAGTTGGAACAAAAAAGTGATGAACTCCTGTTGGCAATGGACTCCAAGCTTGAGGAGTTGGAAAAGAAAATACCGGAGCTAAACGTAAAAGCGTATATGCAACAGCTGGCTGATGATTTCACCGAAAGATCGTTTATGCCGCTAGGCGATGTGTGGGAGCTGGAGCTAGGCGATCTTTTTAACGATATTGAGGACTAATGAGTGTGGCGGCGTGAATTTCAAGTCCCGCTAGAATAAGGTTCACCTTAACAGTCCCAACTCCCTTGGCGATATTCATTCGATTTAAGGGCAAATTTGCCGGATTTTAAGCTTTTGACGTAAAGAAACCCGAATCCAAATGTGATTTTTTCAGACTACAATTATATAGCGGTACTGATGCTTTAACTTCAGATCTATTAAGGTTGTCATGGTAGCAGTTTGTACTATCCCGCTTCATAATTCCTTCAGATAGAGAGTTTCTAAAAATCTTACCCAATTTTATTAAAGAAATGAGACATTTGTTCCGATATTAGTCGCATATGTCTTCGTCAGGGGCCAAACTTTTACTCAGGCGATTACCGAAAGGGTGATATACCTGTTCTTAATATTGCCATGTATCGAATTTTAATTTATATTAACAAGTAATCTAACATCAGTAATATCCAAATTGCCGGCGCTCGACATTGTTCGATATAGTCCTCGTTAGCGCGCCGCGTGTTGGATACGTTAATCGCCAACTGCCTTTTCCGATCCCGAGACGTTCTGGCGTTGCCATTGCCAAGAAGGAGACCAATTTCCGATGCGCTCAACTCAGTCGTTACCCCCTTCGTCTCAAACACAATTCCCGTTTTGGCGTCAGCTTCGGTGGAACCTGGTATTGTCATTTTTCATCTTGGCCGGCCTTCCTTTAGCCATCCTATTGATTGTTATCTTTGATCAACTGGAAACTCAGGCCAGCGAACAAGTGATGGGACAACTCGAGTCGATTGTCATCCTGAAACAGGAACGAATTGCAACCTGGTTGAGCGATAGTGAGTTTATGTTGGATCTGTTCTTAATCGACCCCGTACGTGAGGAGATATTTACCACGTTCGCGGCGAGTACCGGATCCGGTTCCGATGCCACAAATAATGTCAGCCCGCAAAACGCTATTAATAATCTGCTTGGTGATGCGGTTGCGGCGCAGACGTCTTTTGAGGAATTTTTCCTTTATGACGCCGGTGGTCGTATTGTCGCGGCCTCGAACTTGGCACGAATTGGACAGAATGTAAGCGGAGAAGCTTATTACGAGGCCAGTCTGCGACAAAATGGATTGCAAACGTCCTCCCCGGACGTAGACGACGCTGGCTTGACGATGCTGATGACCCGCGTACTAACCGATGGAAACGGTCAGGTTAAAGGCGTCCTGGCCGGAAGGCTCGATCCGAATGTGCTGTGGCAGATTGTAACGGACCGAACGGGATTGGGCGACTCCGGCGAGATATATCTGGTTACCGCAGGCAGCAACGGGTCCTCGAGCCTCGTTCGTTTTGGGGCCGAAGGCCAACTGACGACCCGTGTAACTGGAGGTATCGAACAGGTGTTGAACGGAGAAAGTGGCTCCGGTATCGTCGCAAGCAGTCGAAATCCTTCCGCAGCGGTCATTGGGGCAAATCGCTGGATACCGGAACTGCAAATGGGTCTACTGGCGGAAGTCGAGAAAAGAAAGGCCTTAGCCTGGTTAATCTCGCTGCGTAATTATAGCCTGGGCATTGCTGGCTTAATCACTGCCGTCGTGGTAATATTGGGACTTTATAACGCGACGTACATTTCCAAACCTATTGCCAAACTGGCCCAAGCCGCGACCCGCTTGGCACAAGGGGATTTAAGCGGCCGGGCTTCTGTCGCTGGACCGGATGAAGTCGGCCTACTGGCGACGACTTTTAATGCGATGGCTGCCCAACTTCAGCAGATTAGGGTAGCGGTTGATAACATTACTGAAGCCATTCAACTGGCTGACCCGTCTGGCCAGGCCATTTATCACAATAAGGCTTTTACCGAACTGCTCGAGTATATGCCTGCCGAATTAAACGCGGCCGGCGGCCCGCCAAGCCTATTTGCAAACCAAACCGTGGCAAGTGAAGTTTTTGAGACGATCAGGCAGGGGCAGGCGTGGCGCGGGGAAACAGAGTTGTGTGCTCGGAGTGGTCGAATAATTCCCGTCAATTTACGGGCAAGCACCATAACCGATGAGAATGGCGAGACTATCGCCGTAGTCGGGACGATAACTGATATTACCGAACGAAAACAGACCGAAGAGTCGCTGGCCCAAGAGCGCCATTTACTGCGTACGCTCATTGACAATTTACCTGATCGCATTTATGTTAAAAATAGCAGGGGCCAGTTTGCTATTGCCAATAAATCGATGTTAAATTATTTTGGCTTAACTGGCGAGGAGGAGTTGGTTGGTAAGACAGAGTTCGACCTTTTGCCGGATGAGTCGGCTACACGGAATCGGGCAATTGAACAGGTCATACTTCAAACCGGTCGACCAGAGATTGATGTGGAAGAGCTCTACGTGGATGAAGCTGGTCAGGAGCGATGGGTTTCGGGTTCCAAGATACCGCTGCGATATGGTCAAAGTAGAGTCGTAGGACTAGTTGGCGTGGATCATGACATCACTGAACGGAAGCGGGCAGAGATGAAATTCAAAGAAAGCCTTGAACTCATTGAGCGGGCCAAACAAGAATGGGAGTCTACTGTCGACTCGCTTTCCCAACTCGTTTGTTTGATAGACTATGACGGGTGTGTGATGCGAGCAAACCGTACGGTAGAACGTTGGGGCCTTGCCCAAGTGGTAGAGGTAAAGGGACGAACGCTGCACGAGCTGCTGCATCCAAACTGCACTGACCCGACTTGCTATTTGAAGGGGTTATGGGCTGAAGCACGGGGGGCATTAGCTCGTAATGAACTAGTCGATCTCGAGATCGAAGACGAAACTTTAGGGCGCTATCTTCATATTCAAGCGCGACCAATCTCAGCGCAAACCTCAAGAATGCGGTACGTTGGTGTAGCCAGCTATGCAGTGATGGTTATTCAAGACATCACCGAGCGTAAGCTCGTTGAAGCGGAATTAAATCAACACCACCGGCACCTTGAGGCCATGGTTGAGGCCCGTACGGCTGAGTTAAATGCCTATCGCGAAACGCTGGAAGAGTTGGTGTACGCCCGAACCGTCGACTTAAAGCACGCGCTGGAGGACGTTGCCCAAGCTCGCGATGAAACTGCAGCCATACTTAATTCTGCGGCTGATGGTTTGATCGTGACCGACCTGTCGTACCGCGTAACGCGATTGAATCCGGCGGCCGAAGAGCTGTTGGGACTCGATCGAGAAGAGGTTGTGGGCCAGGAAATTAGCGCCGGCATAAAAGACTTGCGGCTGCGAAAACTTATCCAGAATACGCTCAACCAAAAAACGAATGATAGCGAAGTGGATGTTGAGATCGAAAACCCCTTAAATGGACGGCAGAAGGTGCTCCGAGCCCGCACAGCCTTGGTAACTAATCAAGAGGGACAACCTTCGGGCACGGTGACCATTATTCGAGATGTAACCCACGAACGTGAAATTGATCGACTCAAAACCGAATTTCTCTCTACTGCGGCTCACGAACTTCGCACCCCCTTAACCTCTGTTTTGGGTTTTAGTGAGATTCTGCTGGCTCGCCAGTTGCACGAAGATCGACAACGGCGCTACTTGACCCTGATTCACCAACAGGCGGATCATATGGCGGATGTGATTAATAGCTTGCTTGACGTTTCGCGGCTGGAGGCCGGACGCGGCCTAGAAATCAAACCGGAACCAACCCATCTGGCCAAGCTTCTCGAAGACGTAATTTTACCGTTTAAAGAAACTTCAACCCAACATCAGCTTCAGGTTGACGGGATGGCCGAATTACCGCCGGTGATTTGCGATTCGTTCAGATTGCAGCAGGTATTTAGAAATCTAGTCTCAAATGCCATTCGGTATTCGCCAGAGGGCGGCACGGTCACCGTTCGGGGACGGGTCGCGGTCGGGCAAATTGAAATCAGCGTGCAGGATGAAGGCATCGGTATGACCGGCTTACAGCAGGAACATTTGTTTGAGAAGTTCTATAGAGCCGATCCGTCCAATACGGCCATTGGCGGCACGGGCTTGGGACTATTTATCAGCAAATTGATTGTAGAACTGCACGGTGGTGAAATTTGGGCTAAGAGCAAGCAAAACGTGGGTACCACAATATTTTTTACCTTACCCCTCAGATCGTGATTGAACGTCTAGTCCCGACCTCTTTTTCACCATAAATGTCCGCTTAAAGCTGATGACCTTAATTTCAGCCTGATTGTAGCCCAGTGATTTAACGGTAACGAGGCCCCAGGTCGGGCGAGAACGAGACTCCCGTTTGGATAATATCTCCGATTGGCCATAGAGCGTGTCGCCGTGAAAGACAGGCGCGTGATGTATAACCTCGTCTATCTGCAGGTTAAACCCATTTTGGGTTAGATCAATTACGCTCATCCCCACTACCAGGCTTAAAGTCAGTAAACCATCCACAACCATCTGCCCAAACTCACTTTTGGCGGCATAATCGGCATTGAAATGAAGCGGGTTGAGATTAAGCGTGATATGGCTAAACCACATATTGTCCGCCTCAGAGATGGTTTTGCCGTAAGGGTGTCTGTAAATATCGCCTACTTCAAAGTCCTCAAAGTAACGGCCCTCCCAGCCAGGTTTAAGGCTCATACACGGATCTCCTTATTCTATTAATCTCTCGGCTCACAGCCATAGCTATCCAACGAAATGGCCTGACGATAAGTATCAATCGCTCGTCTGACCTGTTGAATTAAGTTACCGGGCAGTTTGTCAATATTCACCGGAAACGCCAAATTTGCGCTTGATCCGTCGTCTGTCCCTCTTTTGCAGCGGCGAATGTCAAGGTGCGTCTCGATTTTCTGGCGGGCCTCGCAGTTCCAGGTCAGGACCGCGTAAATCGACCAGGATACTTTCGCCAGAGGTGTCAATTCTCAACTCCGCGAAACGGGCGTCGTC
>JBFGLD010000311.1:0-6597 GCA_041576335.1 Anaerolineae bacterium
AAGGAAGGGGCCACTATGTCGAAAAATCAATTTGGGCTCATTGGTCTGGCGGTTATGGGTCAGAATCTTGTATTGAACGCGGCCGACCACGGGTTTCGCGTATCGGTTTCTAACCGTACAGGGTCCAAAACCGAGGAGGTCATAGCCGGAGAGGCTGCGGAGAAGAAGATTACAGCTGCTTACACGCTTAAAGAGTTTGTGGGCAGCCTGGAGCGTCCTCGAATTATACAAATTATAGTCAAAGCGGGGAGCCCGGTAGACTCGGTGATCAACCAGCTGAAATCACTCCTCGAGCGGGATGATATCATCATTGATGGAGGCAACTCGTTTTTCCCCGATACTGAACGCCGGGCCGAGGAACTAGAAGCAGCCAAGCTTCGTTTTATCGGCATGGGCGTGTCCGGGGGCGAAGAAGGCGCACGCTACGGCCCCAGCCTGATGCCCGGCGGCACCAAAGCAGCCTACGCCGTTATTGAACCGCTGGTTACCGCTATTGCCGCCAAAGCCCCTCAGGACGGCACGCCGTGTGTGACGTACATCGGGCCCGGGGGCGCCGGCCATTATGTCAAAATGGTCCACAACGGCATCGAGTACGGTGATATGCAGCTGATCGCCGAGAGCTATGCCCTGCTCAAAGCTGCGCTCAACCCCTCTGCCGAAGAATTCCACCAAATCTTTAGCGATTGGAACACGGGCGAACTGTCTTCGTTTCTCATCGAAATTACGGCCAACATATTTACCAAAATTGATGACGACACCGGCCAACCTCTTGTTGACCTCATCTTAGACAAAGCCGGTCAAAAAGGAACCGGCAAATGGACCAGCCAAAACGCGCTGGACATCGGCTCAGCTATCCCCACGATTACGGCCGCCGTTGACGGCCGTATTATTTCGTCGATCAAAGAAGAGCGGGTCGCAGCCTCAAAAGTCCTATCCGGGCCAACGACAACATATGAAGGCAACCGGCAGCAACTCATCAGCGCTGTGCGGGCAGCCCTGTACGCCTCCAAAATCTGCTCCTACGCCCAGGGCATGGCCCTGCTCAGAACCGCTTCGACCGAATACAATTACGACCTCGAATTGGGTGAGATGGCCCGTATCTGGCGCGCCGGCTGTATCATTCGGGCCGCGCTGCTCGACGATATCACCAATGCCTATCGCCGCAGCCCAGACTTGCCCAATTTGCTCGTCGACCCGGACTTTAAACAGGCGGTCGAAAGTCGTCAGGCTGACTGGCGTTTTGCGGTCAAAACCGCCGTCGATTTGGGCGTTCCGGTCCCGGCCGTGAGCGCGTCGCTGGCTTACTTCGACGCCTATCGCTCGGCCCGCTTACCGGCCAACCTCATTCAGGCACAGCGGGATTATTTTGGGGCGCACACCTTCGAACGGATCGATCAACCGGGAACCTTTCATACCGAGTGGCTTGGGAGCTGAATGATGAACGACATCGTCACAACCGATACGTTTCAAAAAGAGGAACTGCGGGCCGTACCCGACCCCTGTGTCGTCGTCATTTTTGGGGCTTCGGGCGATTTGACCCACCGCAAACTCCTGCCTTCGCTGTATAGTTTAACCTGTGAAGGCTTACTACCTGAGCACTTTAGCGTGGTCGGCGTGGCCCGCAGCTCGCTTGATGATGACAGTTTTCGGGCCAAGGTCAAAAAAGGGATCAAAGCCTTTTCACGGCTCAAACCGGACCGCTGCGGTAAATGGGACGATTTTTCTCAGCGCCTGTTTTTCTTGCAGGGTGACTATGATAACCCCCAAACGTATGAAGCCTTGAGCAAACGGCTGGCCGAGATTGATGAAAAAATGGGCGGGGGTTGCAACTGCCTCTTTTACCTTTCTACGCCGCCTATTTTGTACCAGGTCATTGTCAATCAATTAGGCCAGGCCCAATTAGCCCAGCAGCCTAATGATCACTGGCGGCGCATTATCATTGAAAAGCCCTTTGGAAACGACCTACCCTCGGCCACAGAACTAAACCACAGGGTACACGACGTCTTCCAGGAAAGCCAGGTATACCGGATCGATCACTATTTGGGAAAAGAAACCGTTCAGAATCTGCTGGTGTTCCGCTTTGCCAACGCAATATTCGAGCCGTTGTGGAACCGTAACTATATCGACCATGTCCAAATTACGGTCTCCGAGGAGGTCGGCCTGGGCAGTCGGGCCGGCTACTTCGATACTGCCGGAGTTCTGCGGGACATGTTTCAGAACCATCTCCTCCAGCTGCTGACTCTGACCGCGATGGAACCGCCGGCCGAGTTCAACGCCACGGCGCTGCGCGATGAAAAAGTGAAGGTGCTCAAAGCCGTCCAACTTATCAGCCCGGAAGATGTGGCCAAGTATACCGTGCGGGCCCAATATCGCACCTATCGCGATGAACGAGGGGTTGAGCCAAATACCGAAACGGCTACCTTCGCGGCGATGAAACTCTTTATTAACAACTGGCGCTGGCGTGATGTGCCCTTCTATCTGCGCTCCGGCAAAGCCTTGGGCGATAAAGTGACGGAAATCACTGTCCAGTTTCGACATGTGCCTCACTTAATGTTTCCTTTACCGCCCGGCCAGCGGCTGCCCCCTAATGCCCTGGGCCTGTGCCTACAGCCGAACGAGGGGATGAACCTGCGTTTCGAAACCAAGGTGCCAGGCGCCGGCATGCGCAGCCGCTCAGTTGATATGACCTATCTTTACGAACAGGATTTTGGCAAGAATACCCTGCCCGATGCTTACGAACGGCTTCTATTGGACGCGCTGCACGGTGATGCCTCGCTCTTTACCCGCAGTGATGAAATCGAACTGGCTTGGGCCCTGATTGACCCGATTTTGCAGGGTTGGCAGAGCCGGTATGCTCCACCGCTGAGTTTTTACGAGTCGAGCACCTGGGGACCGGTAAAAGCCGACGAGTTCATTCAGGCTGATGGCCGCCGCTGGTTTTTTGTCTGCGGTGACGACAAGAATGAGGGCGGCTGATGACAAAAGCCCAGGCAAAACGCCACGTGTCGGCAACGACCGCCGAATTATCCAAGCGCACTGCCGAGTACGTGGCGCATGGGTCCGCCCGGGCGGTTGCGGCTCGCGGCCGCTTGACCATAGCTCTATCCGGCGGCTCTATGCCTAAACTTCTTGCAGCGGCGCTAATCGTCGAGCCGCTGCTTTCAGACATCGACTGGGCCGCCTGGCACGTTTTCTGGGCTGATGAACGCTGCGTCCCGCTAACCCATCCCGACAGCAACTACCGCCTGGCCCGCGAACATCTTCTGGACCACGTGCCGATTCCGGCCGCGCAAATCTATCCGATAGACGACTCACTCGAAGCGGCAGCCGCCGCAGCGGCTTATCAGGCTACCCTGGCCCGAGTGTTTCAACCGGTCGCAAATCAACTGCCCCGGTTCGATTTGATTCTGTTGGGCCTGGGCGAAGACGGGCACACGGCTTCGCTGTTTCCCGGCCACCCGCTGCTTAATGAAGCAGAACGGTGGGTTGCTCCAATTTTCGATTCGCCTAAGCTTCCACCCCAGCGAGTCACGCTAACCTTGCCGGTTATTAACCAGGCGCGCCAGGTTGCCTTTATCGCCAGCGGCGCCGGAAAAGTGAACACGCTGAAGCAGGTATTAGAGCCGGAGCCTGGTTCACCCTCCCTTCCCGCCCAACTGGTACACCCAATCGATGGCGAACTGCATTGGTTTGTGGATAACGCAGCAGCGGCCGAGTTGTCGGGGCGTTGATGACCTTGAGCGGAGCCATCACGAACCTGATGGCTGACCATCGATAGAAAAGAATATAGGGGCAGGTCTTGCCGCCAGGAGGCATCGCCCTACCTGCCCTGGGCATCCACAAGAGGTACGCCTACCGGTGAAGATTTCAAGAGAGTGCAGCTTGCAAACTGCAATCCTCTCGAGATACATAACCCTAAATAAACACGTTGACTACACAAAAGTTGCCATCCAAGGGCATAGCGTCCAATAATACCTGGCGTACTCCGCCAGCCGACCTTACGATTTCTGCCACTGAAGTTCACCTGTGGCGGACCCCTTTGGACCCGCCGCTACAGCTCATCCAGCACCTGCGCCAGACCCTCTCCGCCGATGAGCTCGGCCGAGCAAAACGATTTCTATTTGAGCGGGATCGCCGGCGCTTTATCGTAGGCCGCGGCGTGCTGCGAAACATCCTCAGTCGCTACACTGAAGAAAATCCGGCCCGGTTACGCTTTCGCTACAGTAAGTATGGCAAACCGTTTCTCATCCCGCCGGCCGGTCAGGATACCTTGCGTTTCAACTTGTCACATTCGGGCGAGCTGGCACTCTACGCCATAACTTGCCGTCGAGATATCGGGATTGACGTGGAGCAGATTCGCTCTATGCCGGACGCAGAGCAGCTTGCCGAAAGATTTTTTTCAAATCAGGAAAACCAAACGTTTCGGGCCGTTTCTCCCGAGCAGAAAGACACGGCTTTTTTTAACTGCTGGACCCGAAAAGAAGCCTACGTTAAAGCCATAGGAGAGGGGTTATCCCTTCCGCTGGATCAATTCGATGTGTCGCTGGCTCCCGGAGAACCGGCGGCCCTCCTGCGCGCACGTGGCCGGCCCCAGGAGCCGGAGCACTGGTTTCTCCAGGGCCTCGAGCCCGCCCCGGGTTATGTCGGCGCCTTGGTTGTGGAGGGCAGCGTCGGGCGTTTGACCCGTTGGCAATGGTCCACCACATAGGTTTGCCAGCACCGTTCAATTCATTTATAATCCAACTTTGAAAACGTAAAAGTTGTTTTTCTCGGATCTAATAAATCCAAATAAATACCCAAAGGAGAAGGCAAGCTGATGATTGAACGACCAGGAGACGTCAACCATAAGGGAAATCCCCTGACTGTGATTGGCAGAAAGCTTAACATCGGCGACAAAGCACCCGATTTTGCGTTAGCAAATAACCTTTTTTCCACGGCTAAGGTTACCCTGGGGGATAGCGCCGGCAAAGTTCGCCTATTCAGTGTGGTGCCCTCGCTAAACACCGGCCTTTGCGATGCCCAAACTCGCCGCTTCAATGAGGAGATTGGAGAATTCGGTGACAAGGTCATCGGTTATGCGGTTAGCGTTGATTTGCCTGCGGCCCAGAAGCAGTGGTGCGAGAGCGCCGGCGTCGAGAACATCCAGATGCTCTCAGATTACCGCACGATGTCATTCGGCACAACTTATGGTACCCACATTAAGGAATTGCGTCTCGAGCAACGAGCCGTGTTTATTGTTGATGCCGACGATACGGTGCGCTACGTTGAATATGTGCCCAAAATAGGCCAACATCCAAATTACGAGGCGGCTCTGGCTGCCTTAAGAGAGGTCATTGCGCTGTAAAAAGAGACCGCTCAGAATACGGCAGGAATGACAGAATCAACGGTTGATACTCATCAATAACCGTTTAAGAGTCTGCTGACGAAATACGCCCCAGGCCGCGTGTTTTGGACGATATCTTCCGTTTAAGGGCAACGCAATTATTCATTTTCAGGTAATTCTTAAGCAGTAAAAGGAGATTTTAATTATGGCATTTCGCAATGCAGAAGCAGTTTGGGAAGGTAACTTGGAGCAGGGCAAAGGTAGCATGAAGTTTGGAAGCGGCGCCTTTGAGGGGCCGTTTACGTTTGCCTCGCGCTTTAAGGAAGGGTCCGGCACCAATCCGGAAGAGCTAATCGGCGCCGCGCACGCCGGTTGCTTTTCGATGTTTCTTAGTGCAGTCCTCAGCAAAGAGGGCTTTCCGCCAAAACGGATTTACACCACGGCCACGGTACACCTGCAACAGGTGGACGGTGCGCCCAAAATTACGAAAATTCACCTCAACTGTGAGGCCAATGTGCCGGGCGTTGATAAGAAGACATTTACCGAGCAAGTGAACGTAGCAAAAGTCGGTTGCCCCGTTTCCAAGGCACTCACCGGCGTGGAAATTAGCGTCGACGCCGCGCTTATGGGCTAACTTTGATCTTCACACAACGGCAGGTAGACGGAAGAAGATAGTTCTAACTCATGGTTTTCGTTCTTCTTTCACCGCTAATCCTCTAAGGTTGAAGATCTACCCTACATTCGATTACGCCGCCGCATTTGGTACCAGAAGAAAGCACCAACCAGCAGCACGCTGAGGATACCCCAGGGAATGTCGTCCCAAAAGAAACTGCTGCGGCTATCGGTAGCGGTACCTACCAGCCTTGGATCAGGCGTGCCACGGTTTTCGAGCAGCGTTTCGGCCGTAGCCTGGTAAACGGAGGTGGCCGTCGGGGCAAACGTAGGTGGACGTTCCAAGCGTGTTGGCGAGGCCGGAAGTGCGGTCGGACGCGGGATGCGGGTCGGGCCAGGTGTTGCGGTGGGCGTACCGAGACCGATAATGGGGACGTTGGCCTCATCGCCTTGGAATTGAACAAACTCGGCCGCAACCCAGGCCATTCCGTTGGGACCGTCGAGAAACTCAATTTGCCACCACTGCCCATCATCGCTTACGGCAAAAACAGCCGCTGTTTCGCCGAGGTAAAATCCGCCCACCCGGACCGCATCCAGTGCAGGCTCTGTCCGGACGTTGACGGCATCCAAGGCCTCAACCTGCCCGAGCACGCGCGGCACGG
>JBFGLD010000312.1:0-6587 GCA_041576335.1 Anaerolineae bacterium
CGGCCGGTCACTCAAGGCGTTGAGCCAAACCCAACCGGGCAGAAAAGCCAGAACAGCCAAGGCAGCCGCAAATCGCAGCGCTGTCGGGGCACCGGCAAGAACCAAACCATTAGCCGCACTAAGCAGTAAGAGGGGCCACGAGGCTGCCCAACTATGTTTGGATAAGGTTGACATCATCGGGTTAGCTGCCGATACTCTAACCCAGATAAAGTTGTTTGCAAAATTGGTGGGTTGGAAATCTGAACGAGACGAACTTATCCTCTAAAAAATCTCACAACCGTATCGGCCACGGTCAGGATTTGGTCTTCGGTTAATTCAGGGTAAATTGGCAGGGCTATGGTTTGCTCCGCCGCCAATTCGCTCGCCGCAAAATCGCCCCGCCGATAGCCCCACCCGGAAAAACATTCTTGCAGATGCAGCGGTACCGGATAGTAAACTTCGTTGCCGATGTTATGCTCCTTCAAAAAAACTCGCAGCGCATCACGCCGGTGGCTAACTCGCAGGATGTATTGGTTGTAAATATGCCGATGCCCGGCAAAGGGAGACCCTCCGCCGGAACAGTAGGCGTATTTTCCGGTCTCACTTGAAACAACGGGCGGGTTGAGAACCGGATCACGTCCGGGTGAGGCAGACGTTAAGCCGGACTCGAGGAAATATTCGTTGTAAAGCACCGCATTATCCTGCCGTCCTCGTGACCAACGGTCCAGATGGTTTAGCTTGATGCGCAGCACCACAGCTTGCAGGGCATCTATTCTAAAATTGCCGCCGACGAATTTGTTGTAATATTTTGGCTCCATGCCGTGGACGCGCATCACCTTCATCTTGTCGGCCAAGTCGGGATCGTTGGTGGTAACCGCGCCGGCATCACCAAAGGCACCCAGGTTTTTGGTAGGGTAGAATGAAAAACAGCCGATATGGCCCATACTGCCGGCTCGACGCCCTTTGTATTCTGCGCCAATGGCTTGGGCTGCGTCTTCGATTACAGACAAATTGTGGCGTGCGGCAATTTCCAGAATGGGGTCCATATCGGCACACTGACCGTACAGATGGACTGGGAGAATGGCTTTGGTTCTTGGGGTAATCTTCTCTTCGATTTGGGCGGGATCGAGGTTATAGGTTTTAGGATCGATATCCACAAAAACTGCTTTAGCACCCAGGCGAGCGACACAGCCGGCCGTTGCAAAGAAGGTGTAAGGGGTGGTGATAACCTCATCACCCGCTTCGATACCGAGAGCCATTAGGGCTAACAGCAGCGCATCCGTGCCGGAAGAGACGCCCACTGCAAAATCCGTGTGGCAGTAGGCTGCCAGCTCTTTTTCGAATGCCTCTACATCCGGCCCTAAAATTAAGGCCTGGGTGTCGCAAATCCGGGTGATCGCTGCCAGTATTTCTTCTTTCAGGGGAGCATATTGAGGTTTCAAATCCAGCAAAGGTACGGTGAGCATAGAGTATTCTCCTTGTCGAAGTAAAGTGCTTATTCTAAAGTTGTAATCGTAACCTAAAGAAATTTGAATTTAGTTTGTGCCGGGAGTTGAGGCGGTACGTAACCAGCAAGGTATTACCGGCGCACAATGGCGTCCGTCATCCTGGCGATATAGCTCATTTCTTTAACACGGTGAACCCGGACAATGTCGGCGCCCCGGACAATACTAATGGCCACGGTCGCCGCTGTCCCTTCCAGGCGGTCGTCCGGGGGTAGGTCGAGCGTATAGCCGATGAAAGATTTGTTTGAGCTGCCGATCAAGAGAGGATAGCCCAAAGCCTTGAACACATTTAAGTTGTCAAGCAGCGTTAGATTCTGTTCAACCGTTTTACCAAAGCCAATACCCGGATCAACGATAATATGTTGGTCGGGTACTCCAGCTTTTTTGGCTAGATTAATGCTCAACTGCAGTTCGTTCGACACGTCCGCGAGCAGATCATCGTATACGGTTCCGATATACCGGCCGCCCAGTCGAGCTTCCTGGACTGCGCTGCGCGGGTGGCTGCGATTGTGCATAATCACCACGGGAACGTTTCGGGCGGCACAAACGTCGGCCATGGCCGGATCCATGCGCAGCCCCCAGACATCGTTGACCAACTGCGCTCCGGCATCGATGGCCGCTGAGGCCACCTCGGCCTTATACGTGTCGATTGATATCGGGAGATCGATCTCAGTGGCCAGCGCTTCGATTACGGGCAGAACTCGGTCCATCTCTGCGGCGGCCTCAACAGTTTCAGCCCCGGGGCGCGTGCTTTCCCCGCCGATATCGAGAATGTGGGCTCCCTCTTGGGCAAATTTCCTGGCCTTGGCCACGATTTGCTCTACCCAACGGTCGCCATGGAGTAGCCCGTCTCCGGAAAAGCTATCCGGCGTAACGTTGATGATCCCCATCATATAGGTTCGGCGGCCCCACTCGAACGTAACGGAACCGATTTTTAGAGCGTTCATTTTTGCGTTCTTGAGCCCGTAAATGGTAAAAATAGATGAAATGAAACGTGATAGGAAACGATTTCATCCAAGTATTCTTCGTCTGTACCGTTCCAACCGCCAACTGCGTAGATTTCGGCATCGAGCGCTGCCAATCCGAGGTTACGCCATTGGTTAGGGAACGGCGTTTCAAAGGCAGTCCAAGAATCGGCCGCAGGATTATATCGCTCACTCATTTCCAAATCGTGGTTCCAACCACCCCCGACTGCATACAGTTGACCGGCAATATTTACCATGCCAAGGCCGGCCCGTTTTTCTTGCATCGGTGCTTTTTCTGACCAGGTTCCCGTTTCCGGATCAAAAGCGTAGGTCTGGTTATATTCACTTTTGCCATCGTATCCGCCGGCAATATAAATCAACTTGTCATCGAGTACGGCTGCGCCAAAATAACCGATCGCCGCCGGCATTCTGCTATCCGCAATTTCCCACTTGTTCTCCACGGGAGAGAAGACGAAAACAGTATCTTGATAGCTATTACCGTTCCAGCCGCCAAGCAGGTATAATTTATTTTTCAAGGCGACCAAACCGTACCCGCAGCGCGCTTCGGGTAGGGCTTGACCCTGCTCCCACCTATCTGATGTGGGACTGTATATTTCTAACTTCACTACGGCTTGACCATCATTCGTACAGCCGCCGGGTACATAAATCTTGTTATTTAACAAAACGCTGCTAATATTAGTTGTAGCTGTTGGTTTAGCGGCACCATCTGACCAACTGTCATCGAGCGGATCATAGATTTCGAGAAACCGGGTGGCTTTGTCATTGGTTTTGACGCCGCCGGCAGCAAAAATTTTGCCATCAAAAGCGACCAAACCCAAGCCGGCTCGGCGCGTCGGCATTGAGTCTCGTGCGGTCCAGCGGTTCGTGTTGTTTCCCGGTGGAACGACGGCCGTCGTTTGTTCGCTTGATCCGTATAACAGGCCTTCGCTTTGATTTGACCTGATAATAGTCGGGAAGTAAGGACCTTGATCGCGACCAAAAACCAAAGGTGTTGTTGCCGTTGCCACTGCTATGAGAATGGCCACCATGAGATAATAATGTTGCCAGTTAGTGAGGGTGGGACGTTGTTTTTCAAAGCGCAGAAAACTCTTTAAGGGGATTGTCGATTCGGGAGGGGCTGCACCATTGTCGTCAACTGTGACCCAACCTTCTTGAATAGCCCGCAGCGAAGCTTCGGTGCGGGATTGAACCTCCAGTTTTTCGAAAATATTGCGCAGATGGACTTTCACGGTGTTAACACTGATCACCAACTGGCGGGCAATTTGCTGGTTGCTTGCGCCCGTTGCCACCATTTGTAACACTTGAAGCTCACGCTCACTTAGCGGTAAAGAGCCGTCTTGATTAGACACAAGGTATACTCTCTGAATTCCTGAGCCGGCCAAGCCGGGGTCAATACTTCCGGTGAATTCTTCACTCTGTCGTGCTGACAGGTCAGGCGAATCCGGATAGGCAATATGGGTAGACAAATACGGTTGGCTAAATTATGGCATAGAAGTGTGGCCAAAGCAAGGGAAAATAATAAAATTATTATTCGAGGTTTTGTTTAAAACAAAATAATTTGACGAATCCCCGTTGGTGGGATAAAATATATGGTCGCTATCGAGTAAGGCCAACTATCCAGAATACTCTTTGCCCTTCGAGTATTGCTTGCAAACACGCAGGATTTCGAAGGGTAAATTTTCATGCAACGCTACCAGAAACTATGTTTGAAAACCTACAAGATAGACTTCACGGTGTGTTCGACCAGTTAACTCGACGTGGGCGTTTATCCGAAGTTGATGTTGAAAAAGCACTGCGCGAAGTTCGCCTCGCGTTACTAGAAGCTGATGTAAACTTTAAAGTCGTTAAAGAGTTCATCGGTCGCATTCGCGATCGAGCTATTGGCATCGAAGTAACCAAAACCATCACCCCGGGCCAGCAGGTCATCAAAATAGTTCACGAAGAACTCTTAACCACGCTGGGGCAGCCGGCCCGGTTGGACTTAGGGGGTGCTTCGCCCCACGTCATTATGATGGTAGGCCTACAGGGTTCTGGCAAAACGACGACGACGGCTAAACTTGCACTGAACCTTAGAAAATCCAAACATCGTCCATTAATGGTTGCAGCCGATACACGACGCCCGGCTGCGATTGAGCAATTAAAAGTTTTGGGGCGTGAGCTAGATATTCCGGTCTACGCTGAGGACCCGTCTGTTCTGCCGCCAGTGATCTGTAAAAATGCGATTGATGCTGCAAAAGCTGGGGCGTATAACATTGTTCTTCTTGATACCGCCGGTCGCCTGCAGATCGATGAAGCCTTGATGGAAGAGCTTAGTCAGATTAAGGCTAAAACCGACCCTCAAGAGATCTTATTGGTTGCCGATGCGATGACCGGTCAAGAAGCTGTCCGTGTGGCCGAGGGTTTTCACCAACAGGTTGACTTAACAGGTCTCATTTTAACCAAAATTGACGGTGATGCTCGCGGTGGTGCTGCTATTTCTATCCGGTCGGTAACGGGCGTGCCCATAAAGTTTTTGGGTACTGGTGAAAAACCTGGTGATCTGGAACTCTTCCACCCCGACCGTCTGGCCTCCCGAATATTGGGCATGGGGGATGTGCTCTCCCTCATCGAGCGTGCCGAAGAGGTTATCGATGAAGACGTAGCCGAGCGCGGTGCCAAGAAGATGCTGGAGGGCAGCTTTAATTTAGAGGACTTCTTGGAACAGTTGCACCAGATTAAGAAACTGGGCCCGCTTAATAAGGTCTTAGACATGATTCCCGGGATGGGGCAGTTGGCCGGCAACATCCCTCAAGAAGAACTTGACAAACAATTGAAGCGTACCCAGGCGATCATCAGCTCAATGACTCTTCAAGAGCGCCGCAATCCCAACAAAGTTCTGAATGGGAGTCGCAAGCGGCGTGTGGCCACTGGCAGTGGGACAACGGTTCAAGAGATAAACCAACTGCTTTCCCAATTTCGGCAAATGCAAAAAATGATGAAGCAGCTGCGCAATCCACGGGCGCGTCAAAGCTTGATGAATATGCTAAGTGGATTGCGTTAGTTTGATGTTGTGCACTTGTGACGAATATTAAATATTGTGATATAATCCAGGAGGAAAGTAAGCAACAAATATGGTAAAAATTCGTTTACGACGTACCGGAGCAAAGAAAAAACCAACCTATCGGGTTGTTGTGGCGGACGCGCGCGCGCCACGTGATGGTCGATTTATTGAAATTATCGGGCATTACAATCCCCGCTCAGAACCAGTTTTGCTTAAGATTCATGAGGATCGGGTCTTGCACTGGTTATCGGTCGGGGCGCAGCCAACCGCTGTGGTCAATAAATTACTTGAAAATATAGGAACGCTCGATCGCTTCGCCCGTTTGAAAAAAGGGGCTGACTTGGCTGACCTCTTGGCCGAAGCTCAGGCGTCTCGTATCAACAATACCCAAAACCCGAAAAGTTCTCCTAAGGCAAAGCCAGATCAGGAAAAAGAAGTGGAAGCAGAAGCCGAGCTAGAAGAATCGGCAGCAGCTTGATTTTGGACCCTATCCAACAAGTTTAGGTACGACAGTAGATACTCTATCGGTTATGCAATTCGAACAATAAGTAAGCTGAGATAGAGTTCTTTTGGTAAATGTACAAACCTCAACGGGGTAGAAGGGGGGCATTCTGTTCAAATTACCTAGTCTTTGCTACCACAATCAGTAACTCAATTAGTACATCCAAAAGGAGGGACCCGGACCATGTCCTCAATGAAGGAACTCGTTGAATATATGGCCAAAGCCGTAGTCAATGATGCCGATTCGGTGATCGTCCGTGAGATTGAAGGATCGAGCGCAACTATCTTTGAACTTAGCGTAACGCCCGATGATATGGGGCGCGTCATTGGCAAACAGGGACGTGTGGCTAACGCCATGCGTACTTTACTGCGAGTTGCGGCCGTTAAAGAAGGCAAGCGCGTTACGTTGGAGATCGTCTAGATGACCGGACCGGACGGTCCGAAACGGGAAACAACTAAAGAATCGCGGCGATCGAGTCGGAAAAAATCTGAGATTCGTTATCTGGCCGTCGGGCGAATCGTTCGGGCACACGGGGTGAGGGGGGAAGTATCTATGACAGTTCTGACCGAGTTTCC
>JBFGLD010000313.1:0-6573 GCA_041576335.1 Anaerolineae bacterium
ACGGCGTTTCAAAGCTGACCCCAATCCAAAAAACGAGCGATGTTACAAATGGGATATATTTTTGCGACTGCCACTCTTGGATAAAGACTTCGGTTTGCCAGGAACTCAAAAAACCGATAGCTGCCGGGATCAAAATGAACCAGGCAAACGAAACCCCTATCAAGAAAAGAACCGAAGCTGCCGGCACGCCCCAGGCGACATATTTTTTTTCACTATCATTTAGACCGGGCAAAATAAAAATCAAGAGCTGGTAAACCAAGAACGGCATGGCCAAAACCAAGCCGCCGGTCAGCGCCACTCTAAAGTAAACGGAAATTCCCTCGGTGGGGCTTAACACCTGCAGTTTTTGACCGTAAGGACTAATAAGCAACTCGAGGATTTGGCTGGTGAAAGCCGCCACCACAAGTGTGCCAATCAGGACCGCAATAGCCGATCTAATTAGCCGCTGGCGAAATTCATCCAGGTGTTCGAGCAGCGTCATCTGACCGGCCAACTTTTCTTGTTCTGCACTCAGTGGGTTTGACTCGTGAGGTGGCGGTAAAGCTGGGGCAGTACTACTCATTCACAACCTCTTGAGGGGTAATGGTAGGCGCTGCCCGATTTGATGAAGCTTGTGACTGAGGAGGTTTTATTGTGCGTTCCGTTTCGGCCGGGGTCGGATCACTCTGAGCCCGATCACCCTCAACGAGATCCGCGCCGGCCGGGTCGTGGCCATGGTCGGGCTTATTGTTTACCTGATCGCCGCCCGTCTTTTTTGAGGTCCCGGAATTCACCTGAGATGCGGTTGACACGGCTTGCGAGGCTTCGGTAGCAACTTGACGCGTTTCAGTCGTAACGCTTCGCTGCGTCTCTTGCAGGAGTTTTCGAGCTTCTTGAAGTTCGCGGCGGGTCTCTTCTAACTCATCAATTCGAGTCGCGACCGCAATTTCACGCTGCCATTCCGTTATAAAGCCTTGAGACATATTACGTAAATCTCTAATTGTCTTGCCGGCTTTGGCGGCAACTTGAGGCAGCCGACGCGGTCCCAAGACCACTAGGGCAATTATAAAAATAAAAACAAGCTCTGGAAATCCAATCCCTAAAATATCCATTCAAACAATTCGCTACTACTTTCTATCCGGTAACGCCGTATAAGCCCTTTTCTTCAAACTGGTGACTATCGCAGTCCTCACGCCGCCAAACAGGTTCACCCGCTACGCCGGCGCAAACCTGCTTATCCGGCCCTGGCAGACAGAACGACGACCAACGACGGCGTGAACAATGGGCTACACAGCTTAGGCAGGCACCTTTAACATTTCCCGAATTTTGGCCCGATCGCGCGAAACCAAGCTGCCTAGCACGCCGTTCACAAAACGAGGCGAGCTTTCACTGCCAAACATTTTGGCCAGCTCAACAGCCTCATTAATAGCCACCTTGGGGGGAATTTCGGGTTCAAAAAGCAGTTCATAAATTGCAATCCGTAGAACATTGCGATCGACGGCCGCTATCTGGTCAATCGGCCATTCAGGAGCGAGACCACTGACGATACCGTCCAAATAAGTTCGATATGTCTGCACTCCCGTGGTCAGCGACCGGGCGAATGACTCGGCCGCCTCGGGCAAGGGACGATCTTCTAACCTGGCGTCCAATGCGGATGTCGCGCTATGATCCGTAAAATCTAGTTCGAAGAGTACCTGCAATACCAATGCACGTGCGCGTCGGCGAACTTTCATAGCTTGGTCTCCCTAAGTCGTTCTACAGGCTTGCCTGGATATTTATATCTTTTTTTTGAATGTTCATTCCAAATTTCGGATCTTGAGCAGCAACCCGTAAGCTTGAAATTAGGGTAAAAATTGTGAATACCCCACAACGAAGTGATGCTACTGCATCACCAAACCGCCGTCTACCGTTAAGATTTGCCCCGTGATAAAGGCTGCTTCATCGGAGGCTAAAAATAGTGCTGCCACAGCCACATCTTCAACCGTTCCCAATCGCCCGAGCGGCGTGTTCTGAACGATCGACTTTTTTGTTTCGTCGGACAGCACCTCGGTTAGGGCGGTTGGAATAAAACCCGGCGCAATTGCATTGACCGTAATATTACGTGAGCCAACTTCTTTGGCCAAAGATTTGGTAAAACCGATAATGCCTGCTTTTGAAGCCGCGTAATTGGTTTGCCCTGATTGCCCGGCCAGCCCGACAACCGAGGTCAGGTTAATGATACGACCGGCCCGTTTTTTCATCATTGGCCGTATCACGGCTTTGCAGCAATAATACGTGCTGGACAAATTTGTCTTGAGGACTAGATCCCAATCCTCGTCTTTCATCATCATAATGACCATATCGCGGGTTATACCGGCGTTATTTACAAGTATATCTATTTGGCCATAGGTGTCAATACTCTGCTGAATTAGTTTTTGGGCTTGGTCACCTTGGCTGACATCGGCTTGTATTACAACGGCCTCACCACCCTCAGCCTTAATCGCCGCCACGACCTGCGCGGCACTTTCCGGGCTGCTGCGATGATTGACCACCACCTTCGCCCGGCGGGCAGCCAGAGTTTTGACAATGCCGGCGCCTATTCCTCTCGAACTTCCGGTAACGACGGCAACTTTACCCGATAAATCAAACATAATGTAGACAGTCCAAATCTACCAGTGATGAGATCTTTTTATGTATTGCCTTTAATCAGGACCTCAATATCGTCTGGCGTCGCCACTGCCTGCGTTGCCGCATCTTTGCTAATCCGGCGGATCAAACCAATCAACACGTTTTTCGGTCCAATCTCCAGGAACCGGGTAACACCATGGGCTAGCATCCATTGAATTGTATCGGTCCAGCGAACAGAAGCGGTGAGTTGGCCTTCCATTTCAGCCCGAATCATTTCTAATGAGTCAAGGGGCGCTGCAGTTATGTTAGCCACAATCGGTATTTCTGGCAAGTTAAGAGGTGTACGATCAATCGCGTCTCGAAACTCATCGGCGACCACGCGCATAAGCTCAGAATGGGCCGCGATACTAATGGGCAACTTAACAGCCCGCCTGGCCTTGGCCGCCAGCGCTAACTCGATGCCGCGCTCTACGGCGGCATTTTGACCCGAGATCACCACCTGTCCGGGAGAATTATAATTGGCCACTTGCAGCACGCCCTGACCTTCGGCCGTAACATCCCGGCAAATTTTGGCGACTGTTTCATCATCCAGTTTTAGAACGGCGGCCATTCTCCCTGGGTTCAATTCGCCCGCTTTCTTCATGAGCCGCCCCCGTTCTCGCACTAAACGCAGGCCATCCTCAAACGATAAGATGCCCGCAGCTACATAGGCCGAGTATTCACCCAAGCTGTGACCGGCCACATATTTCGGTTTTACCGCATAACCCGCCACCTTCAATGTACTTAAGACCGCAACGCTGGCAACAAAAATAGCCACCTGGGTATTGATCGTATCATTCAGTTCTGCTTCGGGCCCTTCAAAACAAAGCCGGCTAAGCGAAAAACCTAAAAGAGAATCGGCCTGTTCGAAAACTTCGCGAGCAGCCGGAAAAGTCTCTGCTAAGGCCCGGCCCATGCCCACTTCTTGGGAACCTTGACCTGGAAATACAAAAGCTACGTTGTTTGTCATATGCAAAATAAAGGCCGTGCTACAAAGCGACGAAACAAGCACGGCCACTTTTTAAATCTTATCGATCCAATCAATTTCAACCGCCCGATGCGCCTTCGTCTTGTTCTAACACCTGGACACCGTTATATGTGCCGCAATTCAAACAAACGTGGTGCGCCAGGCGCAGGTTATGACACTGGGGGCACTGGACCAGGTGCGGCCTATTTAGGCGCAAGTAATGCGCACGCCGGCGATCTCGACGGATTCGAGATACTTTTCGTTTAGGTAAAGCACCCATAATTGACAAATCCTTTCTGAGTTCTCACTATTCGTCTTCTGTCTGCAAGGCCAGCAAACCGGCCCAACGAGCATCTTTTTGGACATTCTGGCAGTCACAAGGGTCCACATTACGATCTCGACCACACCGCGGACAGAGTCCTTTACACTCGGGCCGACAATACAGGATACCATCGTTGGCAACGACCAGTTCTTGCCGAATGACCTCAGATAGATCGAGAATGTTTTGCTCATCAATTCGGTTTGCCAAGTCGGCATCGGCCGGTTCCGCTAGCGCGGCGCCGGTAACAATATTGGTTACCGGATAAAACTCTTCCTCGAGTTCGATTGAAATCGGTGTGGTAAAGCTGGTTAAGCACCGGCCACAGATTTTTCGAATTGTACTTTGTAATGAACCGGTAACCAAAATATTTTGGCCTGTCCGCAAGAATCTTACGTGACCGACCAACGGGGAGACGACCGTGACATCGTCGTCAAGTTCATCACTAATTCTGGCATTAATGTCGTAACTACGCGACCCACCTGTAGCCTCTTTAAGCAACTGGGCAACGTTAAACTGCAGTTCGTGTGACACGCTTTAAACCTTTTTACGCATAAACGGAGAATTATAAGAATGATAGCCGGGTTGTCAAATGGCAACAAAACCTTATGCCTCTATCTCTTCTTCCTTTTCAGGCTGCTCATCTTCGCCGCCTTTTCGGGTTTGCGTTTCACGTACGTGACGCAACCCATTGCGCACAATGGTCAAGGTTTTCATAAGCTGCTCTTCAAGCTCACCTAACTGATCGACAATGTAATCGTCGGCTTCGGCAATAATATCTTCAGCTTGGCGCTGTGCGTCGGCCTCAATTTCAACCGCACGGTCCCTGGCAAAGGCAATCAATTCGTGCTCATTGGTCAGAGACTTAGCTTTTTCCCTGGCCATCTCTAGCAGGCGATTTGCTTCTTCCTGCGCTTGCAGCAACAGTCGTTCACGTTCAGCTTCGGTCCGCCTGGCTAGCTTGACTTCTTCGGGAATCGAAACCCGCATTTGGTCAATAACATCTAAGAATTCGTCCTCGTGTACGACCACATTAGAGGTGAACGGAATATGAAAACCCTCCGTAACCAACGTTTCAAGCCGATCAATTAGGTGAAGAATATCCATGGCATTACCTTATTTTATTTTTCAATCTCTTACTGAAATAATTGCCGACGCTGTAAGCGGCGCAAATACCGAGCCGCCGCCGCCCGGTTCACTATAGGCATCGTCACGCGGATCGGTCAATCTCTAACCGAAACAATCTTCACGCGACTATTACCATCTTCGTCAAGCATAATCTTTTGGCCAAGCGCTTCTACAACCCCGGCCGGCGCGAGATGATGAATACTGCCCCCATTTAGAGCAATTTCCTTCAGGATACTCGAGCTTAAAAATACATGTTCCTGACTGGCCATCAGGCAAACCGTTTCTACATCAGGCTCAAGGCTGTGATTGGCCAGTGAAAGTTGAAGCTCCCACTCAAAATCCGAGATGGCGCGCAGCCCTCGCACAATATAACCAGCCCCTTGTTCTTTAGCAAAATTTACGGTCAGACTACCATAGCTTTCGACACGGACATTTTCCAGGTGGTCAAGGGCTTGGCGTGTTAACTTCAAGCGCTCATCAATTGAGAAGAGCAAGCTTTTCATCGGGCGCGAAAACACGCCGACAATAAGCTCGTCAAAGATTTTCGCAGCGCGCTCGGCGATGTCAATGTGTCCGTTCGTAATGGGATCAAATGTTGCAGGATATACAGCTCGTGTCATTAACTTAAATCACTCTCCACATTCCAAAAATTTTCCAGCCGCCGCACTAAGAGCCGGTGGTGTGATTGTGATAACGAAGGATCTTGGTCAAAGATCAGCTCTGCCTCTCGACGAGCCAAATCTAATAACCGGGTATCCGTCAGCTTAACCAATTTTAAGTCGGGCAGTCCACTCTGGCGGGTCCCGAAAAACTCACCTGGGCCGCGCAGCTGCAGATCCTTTTCGGCTAAATCAAAGCCATTGCTAATCTGCTCAACCGCCTTCAAACGTTCTTCCACGTCGGGTGTAGCATTATCAGCCAAAAGCAGGCAGTAACTTTGATGCTCCCCACGCCCGACGCGGCCTCGAAACTGATGTAATTGGGCTAATCCAAACCGGTTAGCGCCCTCAATGAGAATGACGGTCGCATTCGGCACGTCAATACCCACTTCCACGACCGAGGTTGATACGAGAATTTGGGTTTTCCCATCGCGAAACGCCGTCATTATCCTATCCTTTTCGTTTGCCTTCATGCGTCCGTGGAGTAAACCCAATTTTAATTTGGGGAATACCGAATTCTGCAGACGTTTATGTTCTTCGATAGCAGATTTGGCTTCGGTCTTGTCTGATTCCTCGACCAGCGGACAAATTATGAACGCCTGGCGGCCCGCATCAATTTGGGCACTCAAGAACGCGTAAGCACGTTCCCGTTCGCCAGGGGCTAACCAGCGTGTTTCAACGACTTGCCGTCCGGGCGGCATCTCGTCTATAATCGATAAATCCAGGTCACCGTATAGGGTCAAGGCCAGATGTAGCTGGGCGAGGGTCTGTTCCAGCTGGTCGTTCTCGAGCGCGACCGCGGAATGCTCGACGAGCGTCTCGAACAGCCGGAGGTCGTCGGCGGTGAAGCTCGAGACGTCGCCGAGGCGGTTCCC
>JBFGLD010000314.1:0-6573 GCA_041576335.1 Anaerolineae bacterium
GCTATACTTAGCAGCCGGAACCTCGATAAAGACGAGAGTTCCGGGGTCGACATCTCCATAATCTGCCGTAAATTCATTGACAAAGGCCCGTCGAACGGCACTATTTTCCAGATGCCGCCTAACCCAAATTTGGACCACGATCAGATTAATAATCAGGAGAAAGGCCACCACCGCAGGCACGGCTAAATGGAACGGGAAAGAGCCGTTGCCGTGGTCTCGGGTACGGCGTTTGCTTAACGAGTCGTAGAGACGCACCAGAAATAGCGCGAGCAAGAGCGCAAACCCGATTGCCGGTAAATAGCGATATCGAATTGCGCCGCTAAAACCGCCCTCCCAGAGCGTATATGGCAAGAATGATAGGTAAATAAAAACGATGGCAAATCTGACCAGGGGCGATCCCTTCCAAAAGCCATACAGCGCCAAACCGTTAAAAGCAACGGCCAGGGCTCGAGTCAGCCAGCGAACGACCGCAACGGCAGTTGGGCCAAACCAGGCCGTGAGAACACCGTAGTGAACGTCCGGCATAATGAGATAGGCCAGGTAGTAGAAGTTGCCAAAGATGTGTGACCCGGGCCCGTACCGGACTTGAGCTACCACCGCCTCTGAACTGCCGGCTTGGACGAAGCTCAACTGCAGCAGGACATATGTTCCGGTCAAGACCCAGAAGGGCAAATGCAGGGCCAATTCCGACCAGCGTACAGCTCGGAGCGATCTCCCTTGAGGCCCCATCGTTAGATGGTAAGCTGCTAGCACCAGCGGCAAGGAAAGAAACATTTCCAAAAATAGCATGAGCAGGATAAAGCTGATCAACGAGCCGAAATACCACAGCCGGTGACGCTGCCGCAGGTAAAGAGCAAATTGGCCCAGCGTGGCCAGGTAGAGAATGGCCGCGAAAGAATACTCTGAGCCGGTGATCCAGGTGACCACTTCATAATGGGCAAACGTCGTACCAAATAGGAGGGCTGCCAGAAGCGCAGCGGCCCGGCGCTGTATCCAAAATAGAGACAGTCCATAAACCATTAGGGCAACGATGATATGCTGAGCCAGACTGCTCCAATAATAAGGCGCAGCGTTTAGATCAAACAGCTGCACTCGGGTCCATAAGACCGCATCGAGTAAAAAGCGCACACCATAACCAAATTGAGCCACAATGGCGTCCGTAAGACTTTCTTGGTGCCGGACCCAGCCTAACATCCAGTAGTCATCGCTGAAAAAATACGCATGCCACAAACCGTAGTAAGCGGTGACGATAGCTGAGCTAATAATTAGTATATGCACGAAGAAGTTTTGTTTGACTTGCCTCACAATCCAAGACTCCATTGAGATTACCTATTTAACCTAAGTTCGGAGTTTCTCTTTCAATGCTCGCAGGCGGTCTGTGACCGTCGTCGAATTACTAGAAGCGGCAGTCGCAGACTGCCTCTGAGCATTAATATCGAACTCAGGTTATTTATGCATAAGTTGCAGCGACTTGATGGGCTCCGGCGTCAATTGACAGCCAGCCGTAACTTAGGCCGTCCACGGTTCGTTCATGATGGCTCACCGGCTGACCGTCCACTTCGACCTGAATTAATCTGGCCTGCTTATGTTGGCTCGGAACCATCACCGTCAGGGCCAAGGTCGGGTCGGCCTGAGCCGTCATGGAAAAACTTAAGCGCTGACCGGTTGGCTGCCAGGTCACGGCTTTAAGGGTTGCAGCGTTCCGAACCTCAATAAAGTGGAGCCAGGCTGCAGCAGACCAGATGGGAATATGCTGTGCAGCGGCATAATCCAGGGTGCCTTCGAGCCAACGTCTCGCTTCCTCGGCTCCAAAGCCGCCGTTGTGAAAGGGATCGATATGAAATTGAGCGCCGACAGCGGTATGGCTGCTTGTCAGCAGCATCTTGGATACCTCCACCGCCTCGTCCGCAGACAATTTCGCCCATCCGCCGAGGGCGTCCAGTAGATGTTCATCCACCAGTTGGGTCAGCTGTTGGTAATTGTTGAGAATACGGCCGCGTTCATCTACAAATTTCATCGGTAAACCACTGCCTGTAAAGTGACCGTATTTCCAATCGCCGGCCCCGTTTTGAAAAACCGGGCCGATATGGTAGTAATCCAGGTTCATCCGTAAACCACAGCTGGCCTGAAACCGGGCCGACTCAACCCAGCCCGACCATAAGATGCGGTGAGTCCGAACGGTGGGCGAGACAGGCCCATAGCCCATGGCCGTGAATTCTTGCCAATAGCGGTAAAAGCCGGCCTCGACGCCGGCCTCGACCTCGGGATGAAAGGTGAATTCGTGGCCGCGCGTCCGCCAGCCGGCGACCAGCCCTGGCGAGGGCAGCGTATTTGGATTGGACGTGACCTCGCCGATCAGGGGCAGTTCTGCTGCCCACCAGCGGGCCTTGCGCGCAGTTCGCTTGAAGCCTGTAACCGGGGGTGGTGTGTAATAGATGGACATATGGCCGCCTCGCCGCTCCACCCGGGTTAGCACGTCTTCGATGGCAAAGGCCACATTTTGGTGCGAGTCACCCGTTGCGATGAGCATCCGCTCAGCTGCACCCGGGAAGTACCACAGGCGTGGCAGCGGCACAACGTCGGCGAGCATGTGTGTGATTAACCGGCTTAGGAGCCGCATCTGCTCATCAGCCTGGGGAATGGCAAGCCGCTCCAGGTCTAGCCAATTGGCAAAGGCATCGTGGGCCCGGATGCCATCGGCCCCGTCTCGCTCCTGGTTACTCCAGGCCGGATTACCCTGACGCATGAAGATAACGCTGCGGGCCAGATCAAAAGCCCACATAGCGGCCTGACCTTGACCATAATTATGCAGGGCCACTGCCGGAAATTCTGATGGCGAATTTGGCCGGTTGGTTAACCAGGCTACGGCTTGCGCACCGGCCAGGCGATAATGGTTGGCCAGGCCGTGATACTGCAACGTATTTGTGAGCAATCCTCGTCCAAGGGGATGGTCTGTAGCGAATTGTAAATATCCTTCGACTGTGTTGCCCGTAACCGGCTCCACTCCGAGCAGTCGACCGAGTTGGACGGCAGGACGCATCGCTATGATCTGCCCGCCCTTAGCAACGAAATGCTCCAAGAGGGCGACCTGGCTCTGGTTGAGCGCTGCCTCGGCTAAGAGAACCAAGTCAAAGCGCTCGAGCGTGGCTGTATTGAGGCCGGCCAGGGGAGCGGTTTGGAAACAGTTCAAGCCCTCGGCCCGGAGGATCTCGAGCAAATACGTGCCCAACGGATTTGCCTCCTGATTGCCGGTGACGACCAGGATTGGACCGGATGATAGCGGCCGCTTCGGTTCGGTCGCCGCATAAGGCGAAATGATCGGCGGGAACTCGCCCTGTCCGCTTTGCATTAAACCGTAACCGGCCAGGGTTGGTATGGCCAGTACGCCGGCGGCCCCGGCTGCCTGAAGAAATTGACGTCGGCTTAGCATCTGTTTATCCATGGCGCGTGTCGTTTCGGTAATTTGGGATACGGGTGTGGCTTTGGCCCTGCCCGCTGGTCATCCTGCGGAGATTCGTGGCGCTCGTTGGGAGCATTATCCTACCCAACGTCCACTCATCCACCACGCAGTAAAAATAATTAGCAAGGTGCTAGACATAAGCGTAATAGCCCAGTGAACAATTCTATTGCGACCCAAACCCCCTAATATGAGGAAAATGGGGAATAGCGAGGCAACCCAGCGCGTCATGCCCCACAACGGCACGACCTCTAGCCCCTGGGTGCTTAACAAGAAAAGCAAGGAGCCGGCCAGATAGAGGGCCAGGCTCCAAAAGAATCTGCGCTGCCAGGCCCAACGTACGGCCACAACAGTGAGGCCGATCGCCAGCAGCGTAAACAGTAAATCACTCCAATTGATGACGTACAGAAACCAATCACCGGGCACGTCGTTGTCGAAAATTGCCAGGTGTATGCTTTTTCCCACTGTGACCCAGGGGTAGGTCCACTGTCGCAACCAGGCCGCCTGGGCTTTGGGAATGGCCAGGAAGGAGCCCGTGATTGAGTAAAGATACAAAACAAAAAGTACAATCCCGGAGATGGCCAGGGCTAGACCAATCGCCAGATTGAAGAGTGACACCAGTTTAAACTTTCCGCGGCGAATAAACTCGGCGATTAGAACCATATTTAACAGCCAGCCCACCGGACGAGCGGCTGAGGCAATACCCAGCGCCAAACCGGAACGGAGGTAATCGGGCGGGCTGCGCAGTACCCAATAGATGGCCAGGACCGAGAAAGCCAACGAGAGCGGCTCAGCATAAATGGCAAAATAAAAAAAGGACGAGGGAAAGATCATCAAGTAAAGTACAGAGCGCATGGCATAAGTGTGGTCATCTTGAATCAGGCGGGCAAGCTTGTAGAAGATGAGTACAGCGGCCAAATAACTCAATTGAGCGATGAGCAAGCCGGCCATAGCCAGGCTCATACCGGTCAGCTTTGCCAGACCGGACATCAACAGCGGGTACAGTGGAAAATAGCCCATAGCATAGGGCAGGGCGGGGTAACCCTGATTGGCCAGGTCGATATAATAGGGTGAATCCCAGCGGGCCCAGATGCCCGGGATCGAGTCAGGCGGGACAGCGATGACCGGATCGTAGCCTTCGCGTAAATCAAGAAGCCTCACCGCGACCAAGCCGGCAACAGTCAACATAATTAGCACGCCCAGCCACAGGCCAATGCACTGACCCCACCATGGAATTGAACGGAGGCGATCCCACCAGAGATTTAACTTTTGCCGATTCTGTATGGTATGGGGTGCTAAAACAGCCATGAGTATTTCCTTCTTACAATTTAAGTCATAACGCCATGTTAAGGTTTGCTGGGACTTTGGGCGTCAAAAAACATATAAGATTAGGACTATGACAGCGATCCATAAAGCCAGGCTCAGCTGGAGTGGACGATCTTGGAGTAAAACCTCGTCGGGTGCACCGCCGTTTCCCTGCACATGAATAACATATAACCAGCGAAAAATTCCGTAGATGACGAACGGAATGGTGAGCATCATCAGGTGGTTGTCCGGCAGGCTTTCGGCAGAAAAAGTGTAAAATGAGTAGGCCATCACGGTCGATGCCGTAACGACGCCGATCATCTGGTCTAGGAAAGGCAGGCTGTAATGGTCAAGGATGGCTCGCGTATTGTTATTGGTCTCGCCCATAAGCGTTAGTTCTTGCCGTCGTTTGCCCAGGCCCAGAAAAAGCGCCAGAAGCGTAGTGCAAATGTACAGCCAGGGAGAGAAGTACCTAACGGTAATGAGGGACACACCGGCCCCAACCCGTAAAACAAAACCAGCCGCAATCGCCAGCACGTCGACAATGACGATATTTTTCAGAATGAATGAATAGGCAATTTGCAATAGAAGATAGGCGGCCATAATGAGGCCGAAAGTAACATTTAACCAGAAGCTCAACGGCAGAATCACAAAAGGTAGGGCGATTGCCGCGGCCACGGCCATGTTTTTAGGGAGCCGCCCCGAGGCCAGCGGACGATGCTTCTTAGTAGGATGCAGCCGATCTTTTTCGATATCGACGATATCGTTGACCAGATAAACATTGCCGGAAATGAAGCACAACAGCACAAAGCCAATGCAAGTTAGGGCCAGGGGAAGCGGATCGAATAACTTTTCGTCGAAGAGCAGCGGACCAAAGATAAACAGATTCTTGGTCCACTGTTCGGGGCGCATGCTTTTGACGAGGCTGCGGGCAAGGGCCCGGGTTTGCCGCATCGGGTAGACCGGGTCGTTTCGTACCCGGTGAGTGAGCCTGACAAAAGCAGGTATTGCGGTTTGGAGTTTGTTAATATGGGTTTTGATCATTTGGTTAACCCTTATGTCCGTTCGCCGACAGCAGCCCTTCGCGGTAACCGGTTTGTACGTAAAAACTGAGAATACCGTAATACCATCGACGCAGTAGGCCGGGCCATGGAGCCACTTTTTCTAATATGGGGGTTGCAGTTTCTAAGGTCCTTATCACCGGCCGGTTCACGACCGCTTGCCGCAGCATTTTCCTGGCAATTATTGACCAGCCGTCGTCACCCCAGGCAATCGGCCCTTTGTCGAAATACATCGGAATCTGTTCTGCCAACTCCGGATGGCGGGCGAACATCAACGGGGCCATTTGGGAAGCGGTCCGCAGCCGCTGACCGTGCGCGTTCAGGGTCTGGCGTTGGTCGTTGTGGTAACTTACGGCTTGCGGTTCGTAATAAAAACGCAGCCCCAACCTGGTAACGCGGTAAGCAAACTCGATGTCTTCCCAACCGTAGCAGCGAAAGGTTTCATCAAAGCCGCCCAGTTGGGCGATGGTCTCTCGCTTGTACGACGTCTGCCAAGATAGAGCCGTACCAAAATCAACAAAACGGGCCTGGTCAGGATCGTCTTCATAGATGCGACACACGTCACCTAGCACAATATTGCAGAAGGGCGTATTGGGAAGTTCAGGAGCCGGTTTCACCCGGCCCCGCACAGCCACATTTTCGTCAAAGCGAGCGTGGGCGGTCACGTGCGCTTCAACCATACGGTTATGGGCGACCATATCGTCATCAAAAAACATGACCAGCGTGCCCTGCGCTGCCTGAATACCCAAA
>JBFGLD010000315.1:0-6564 GCA_041576335.1 Anaerolineae bacterium
ACGAGCAATGGTCGCTATGGTTGTGATTCCGGACGGTATTACTCACTCTTCTTAAGAGGACACATCACTGTCACGAAGGTTAAGAACTATGCTATAATAGGTCAAGGAGGACGATCATGATTATTTCGCGACATGAAATTGAAACCCAAGAAGCCGACCGGTTGGCGCCCTACGCCATGCCCAGCCGTGAGTCCAGAGGAAGGGCTGTCGAGGAGGGCAGACATTCCTATCGAACCGATTACCAACGTGATCGCGATCGAATTATTCACACGACGGCTTTTCGACGCCTGGAATACAAGACGCAAGTCTTCCTGACGACAGAGGGAGATTATTACCGTACCCGGCTAACACATACGATCGAGGTGTCCCAAATAGGTCGGACTATTGCCCGGGCCTTGGGCGCAAATGAAGACTTGACGGAAGCAATCTGCCTGGCCCATGATCTAGGACACGGTCCTTTTGGACATAGTGGCGAGGCAGCCCTAAATGAGCTGATGACGGGCCGCGGCGGCTTTGATCATAATTATCAGAGTTTCCGAATCGTTGAAAAATTGGAAAACCGCTTTCCTGACTTTAGAGGGCTGAACTTAACGTGGGAAGTTAGAGAGGGTATTCTCAAACACGAAACAGAATACGATCGCAGTGATGTAACCGATTTTGAGCCCACCTCGCGTCCTACGCTGGAGGCCCAAATAGTCAATTTTGCCGACGAAATTGCCTATACCACGGCCGATCTCGACGACGGACTACGGTCAGGGATGGTTGTTCCCGATCAGTTGGTCAATATAGAACTCTGGCGTTTGGTTACCCGTGAGTTAGACATTAATCCACGGCAGGGGTTCACCGATATGGATCGGCATCGTATTATTCGGCGGCTGGTAGGCAAAGAAGTGAGCGATCTGATTAACACTACGAGCGAGGCCCTTGTGGCAAATAATGTAAAAAGTGTTGAGGATATTCGACGTCTACCCCAAAATGTGGTGGCCCATTCCGAGCGAGTCAAACAGTTAAATCGGGAATTGAAGAATTTTTTATATGACAACCTCTATCGTCACTGGCGGGTGATGCGGATGGATTTGAAGGCGCGCCGCTTTTTAGCCGAGCTTTTTGGGGCATATGTATCTTCTCCCATCATTCTGCCAAAAGCGGTTCAAGAACGGGCCGCACAACACGACTTACACCGCACGGTGTGTGATTACATTGCCGGTATGACCGACCGCTTTGCCCTGGAAGAATACAGCAAACTGTTTAGTTCAAGATCCCAATATGGAAGTTTGCTACTCTAACCAAATATTACATCCGATATTCTTCCGGAACGTCCATCGTTCCGATCCTCAAATCAGCTCCCTCCTGCAGAAAAACCTGGAGAGTAACTGCAAGTTTATTAAAGTAAACATTCCCTTCGCCATAATCAAGATCATCAATTTTCGCTACGACGCGGAGGGCGCTGGTCTCGAGCGTGAATTCCTCACCGGGTTCCGCCAGAATCCCTTCAGCTTGCGGATTGGCTTCGATATTATTTCTTAGATCCTCGTCGTTCTTATAGGCGTGCTCGCTCATGACCACCCGAGACAGCGTTGTAATATCCGTTTTATCAAAGAGACCCACGTCAAACGCCGTCACCTGCTTCGGGTTTGTGCCGGGGACGGCCTTCATAATGCCCATGCCGCTTTCACCCAAAAAGTCTCCATCGGGCGTTTCAACGGTGAAGAATTCATCATAGTTGTTCTGCCCCAACGTATATGTGCCGCTCCAGATTTTTATAGGGGCAGGCCCTTCCCCTTCCCAGGCAATTTGTGGTCTGGGTTGCGCTTTTTTACGACTGAGTTGCCAGCGTCCGGCCAGCAACACCACAATGACCAAGGCAACGATTATAACAAAGCAGGCCAGTAAAATTCGCCATAAAGAGGAGAGCCCGCCTTCGGCAGCGGGTTCCGCTGCCGGCGCAGCCGCGGCCGGAACCTGGCCCGCTTCCGGCGGCACCGGTATTTGACCCTCGAGTAATTGCGCACTAAAAGTATTGATAGCTTGCGCTCTGGCATTATCCTGCTGATACTTGGTGCTCAGGTCGCCGATGACACCTTTTATTGTATCGTCATTCCAGCCGGCGGTGTTTTTCAGATTGAGTGCCAATTCGTTCACTAATTGAGACTCAACGGCCTGCCCGTTGGCCACAAAAGCCGCCGATCGTTCGCCCAAAGCCCGAATGACCGTGGCATCTTCAAGCGTCGCCAGGCGGGCCAGGGCTAAATTTACCTGGCGGTTAACAATATAAGAGTCGACAACCGTGGCCACATAATGACCCTGATAATTGGATGTCAGATCCGAAGGAAAGGCGCCGTCGGAATAGATTGCCGGATCTACTTGCCAGGCATAGTAAAGGCCAAAGGCCGTGCCCAGAATACAGCCAAAGATGATCCCGGCCAAGATCCCGATGAGCAGGCTGCGTTGAACTGATTGGAATGAGGGTCTCGCTGATTCACCCATAGACCTTCTCCTCACCTGGGGAATAAGACAGTATTGTTAGAATGCCGTAATTAAATCTTCTCAATTCTACCCCACGATGGCTCAAAACACAAGTATGACTGCAAGATATACATATTATGTAAAATATCAAGGGCTATCTCGAGCCAGAACGGACTCAATCGTTTAAGCCCCATTTCTTACCGGCTATCCTAAGGGGAGTACGGCTTCTTTTGCGGCGCCGGTCAACACCTTAAGGCCGTTAGCTCGCACCACGACCATGTCTTCGATCCGCACTCCACCCCAGCCGGGGATGTATATACCGGGTTCGACGGTCATCACTGCCCCGGCCGGCACTTTATCACGATAAGTTAAGCTGTAGCGCGGATCTTCGTGAATGGCCAGGCCTACCCCGTGTCCCAGGCTATGACCAAAAAAATCCTTATACCCGGCCTGTTTGATAACATCGCGGGCTAATTTATCGACCGCGTCGCCCGGCATGTCCGCAGTGGCTGTCTGCATGACGGCCTGTTGCGCTTGCAGCACTGTATTCCAAATCTCCAGGTATTTTTTATCCTGCGGCTCGCCAAGCGACACCGTTCGGGTCAAATCTGAACAGTAACCATCCACCACGCAGCCGAAATCTAATGTAATCGGCTCCCCTTTTTGCAGCTGCCGGTCGGTGATACCGGCATGAGGCTTGGCGCTGTTCGGTCCGGAGGCAACAATGGTCTCAATCGAAAGGGCTGTAGCACCGTGGACTCGCATATAGCTTTCCAACTCCCAGGCCACCTGCTGCTCGGTCATCCCTGGCTGCATCCAAGCGCTAATATGGCCCCAGGCTTCGTCAGCCAAGGCCACCGCCTTTTTGATCGCAGCGATCTCCTCGGCCGCCTTGCAAATTCGTAGGGCGGTCACAAAACCGGTGGTGTTCACCAATACAAGCCGGCCCGACAGAGCCCGTTCCCAGTCAAGCAGGGTGGCCACGCTAATATGATTGGCCTCGAAACCGAGGCGACGCCCAGCCAGTTCCAATCGGCGCAGCAGTTCAAGCATCTGGCCAACAAAATCGTAACCAACTTCAGCCAGCTCCCAATCCGGACATTGTTGCCGGACTTGTTCGTAGTAGCGCGAGTCGGTCGCCACTACCAGCTTATCTGCTGTAATAATTAGAACACCGGAACTTCCGGTAAAGCCAGACAGGTAGCGCCGGTTTTCCGGCTGGGTTACCATAAACCCGTCAAGATCAGCTTCAGCCATCTGTTTACGAAGTTTTTCCACACGCATAAAAGAAGCCTCGTTTCATAAGCAGTCCACTGCATTTTACATTTACCAATCTAGGCCGTCAACGTAAGGCAGAAATTTAGGGGAGCAAAAAGCTGCCTGGTTTCGGATACGTTACCAACTATCGTAAACTAGCCTTTAGGAAAAAGAGCGCCCCTGGCTAGGGACACCAGGGGCGCAGCGGGGATGCGGTGTGTGGTATTTTTTGCCTGCCACACTCAGGCCAAGGAGGGAACAGGTTAATCTAATTAAGACACGCGGCGGCTTTGGATCCGCTTACGTAAGAAAGTAGGTATTTCTAAGTCTTCAGGATCATAGATCGTTTCCTGGCGAGACGGTTCAGAGCGCTCATTAGACTCTTTTATTTTTGAACTTGGAAAAGCAATTGTTTTCTTGTCTTCGAAACGTCGGCCGGCGACGTAAGGTTTGCGCTGCACAGCCGCATCAAACCCGGTAGCAATCAAAGTAATGCGAAGCTCGTCGCCCATATTTTCATCAATCACTGCCCCAAAGATGATATTTGCATCGGGATGGGCCTTCTGCTTCACAATTTCGGCCGCCTCATTGACCTCAAACAGAGTCAGATCGGTATTACTGGTAATGTTGAAGAGAATTCCTTGCGCTCCGTCAATCGTGACATCGAGTAATGATGACGACACGGCACTCTGAGCTGCCTCAATGGCCCGATTTTCACCGGACGCCATACCTACGGCCATCAACGAACTCCCACCACCGCTCATAATCGAGCGCACATCGGCAAAGTCCAGGTTAATTAGGCCGGGTACCGTGATCAATTCGGAGATACCCTGAATCCCCTGTCGCAGCACATCGTCGGCAGTACGAAAGGCTTGGGTCATGCTGGCCTTTTTATCGACAATTTCTAGCAAGCGATCATTGGGGATAACAATGAGAGTGTCGACTTTCTGTTTCAGACTGTCGATACCCTCCATGGCTATGTTCTGGCGGCGGTTGCCCTCAAAACTAAAGGGACGGGTGACCACACCAATGGTTAGCGCTCCGCTGTCTTTAGCCAACTCGGCGATGACCGGGGCAGCGCCGGTACCGGTTCCTCCGCCCATGCCGCAGGTGATAAAGACCATATCGGCTCCACGCAGAACGTCGGTCAGCTCATCGCCCGACTCTTCTGCCGACTTGGTGCCAACTTCGGGACTACCGCCGGCACCCAAGCCGCGGGTTAATTTATCGCCGATGCGGATGCGCTGGGGGGCATCGCTCATCAACAGGGCCTGGGCATCGGTATTCACAGCAATAAAATCAACACCACGCAGACCTTCGGCAATCATGCGGTTGACGGCGTTGCTTCCGCCACCACCAACACCAATAACTTTTATTTGGGCAAAATTTTCGTGATCTGTCACAAAATTACTTTTATTATTAGCCATTTTGAGTTCTCCTCATTGTGTATAAAGTGCCACTATCCCGGCAAAAATAGTTTTAGCCACGACGGCATTTTTAGATAACTACTTTGGGGTTGACGATGTGTTTGCGGCAAGTCGTGCTTGACGCCCCATTCCAGTAACCCCACGCTCGTGGAAAAGGCCGGGCTTTGCAAGGTGTCGACCAATCCCCGTAAATTTTGCGGCTCTCCAACCCGGGCCGGCAGCCCCATCACATCACGGGCCAGGTCACGAATCCCGGGCAGCTCGGCGGTGCCACCGCATAACACCACCCCGGCCGGAAGCAGTCCATCGTATCCGCTGCGCTTAATCTCCTTTAATACCATTTCGAATATCTCTTCAACCCGCGCCTCGATGATCTGAGCCAAGAATTGACGGGGAATCTGTTGTTGACCGTCCTCGCCAAACACCTCAACTTTGACAATCTCCTCGGGCAAAATCGAGTTGGGCAGCGCGTGGCCGTACTTGATCTTAATGGCTTCTGCCGAAGTAAAGGGGGTGCGCAAACCAACGGCCACATCGTTTGTAATTTGCTCACCTCCGGTCGGCAAAACAACCGTATGCCAGATACTCCCTTCGATAAAGATTGCAACATCGGTGGTGCCCCCGCCAATATCTACTAATACTACCCCCATTTCGCGCTCAATATCGGTCAGGACAGCCGCACCCGAGGCTAACGGCTCCAGCACCATCGCATCAATATGAATACCGGCATTTTGCACACAGCGAACCAAATTTTGGATGGACGAGGTTGCCCCGGTTACAATGTGTGCTTCGACCTCTAACCGGTAAGCTTGCATCCCAATCGGGTCCCGTACGCCATCGTCACCATCGACCGTAAACCCCCGAGGAATAATGTGCAAGATTTCACGGTTATGTGGAATATCGATGGCACGTGCCGCTTCGAGGGCCCTCTCGACGTCCACAGGACGGATGCCTCGCTCACCCCGGCTGATGGCCACCACACCCCGGCTATTCACTGCGCTCACATGAGCCCCGGCTAACCCTACATAAGCACTGGCAATCTCGTAACCGGACGTTCGTTCGGCCAAGTGCAGCGACTCGTTAATGGCTGTGGTCACCTCACCGACGTTCACCACCACACCCTTGCGGATGCCTTTGGCAGGCACAGTACCTACGCCAACAATCCGAACGACGTTCTCAGGAGAAGGGCCAACCTCGGCGACCAGAGTGCAGATTTTTGTCGTGCCTATATCTAAGGCCACAATGGTTCGATCCACACCAAGCCTCCTACCTTGTATCCCTTACCAACGGTTTGCCACTTGCGGCGGTATTTAATCGAGGCCTGGGGGCTGCACGCTCTTCTCTCCCACGCTGAAAAATATGCCTCAAGGTTCGTCTTATTATTAAGGCTTTATTTTGCCTGATACCCCAATAA
>JBFGLD010000316.1:0-6548 GCA_041576335.1 Anaerolineae bacterium
ATGGCGAAGAGCCTGTTGAGCGAACAATGCAGGTCGCCACCGATGGCCGGCGCTTCGATCGTTTGCGCGTCCAACTTGGCGCCCAGGCCGAGGCGGACAGGGTGTGGACCCTACCGGCGTCGGTGCGGACCGCCGCGGTCGAGATTATTGAACCGGATATTTTACCGTTGGATAACCGAGCCGAACTATTACTGGGCAGTACCAGCAACTACCAAGTCCTGCTTATATCCGGCAAGACGGAGCCACAAAACGGAGCACTTGTCCGAGCCTTGCAGGCTCAACCGGGTGTTGATTTGCGGATAGAAGCGGCGGCCAACTGGAAAAATGTGGCAATTGGCGATTTTGCTCTTGTCGTTTTCGATGGCCTGCCGTTGGACCTTACCTCCTGGCCGAAAGGAAATCTGCTTGTCCTCAATCCGCCGTTGGGCCATCCTCTGCTGCCGGCGCAGAATTTCGCTCGCAATCTTCGACCCGACCCGGAGACAGCTTCGGCCCTGCTGACCGGCATCGATTTATCCGGCGTTTATTTTAACCGCCTTCCTCACCTGGTTGTGCCTGACTGGGCCGACGTTGATTTAGTGGCTTTTGCGCCGGCCGATAGCAGCGGCCTTGGAGCAAATCGTAACGAGCAGCATCCGCTGATTTTTCACGGTTCTGTCGGGGGGAGTCGTGTAGTCGTCTGGGCCTTTAATTTAGACGAGAGTAACTTGCCGGCTCGTTTAGCTTTACCCCTTTTGACCGGTAACACCTTGTCTACCCTCGTGTCTACCTTACCGCCTGCGGTGGTACCGCTTGGCGAGCCCGTTATGATGGCTTCTGATCTGAGCATTGAGCTGCCCGATGGACGCCGTCTGTCGCCTTCTTTCCAGCCGGATGTGGGTCATCAACTTAACCGGTTTTCACGGACCAAGCAGACAGGGCTCTACAAAATTCATAGAAGTGGTGAACAGGTTGGCGGCTTCGCCGTTCACGCAGGTTCCGCCCTTGAATCAAACATAACGACGCGTTTTGATCCCAACGACCTTGGGCGCGTTGAAAATAAGCGGGCTGCAGCGTTTTCGCCCGACGTTGAATATTTCGAGTATTGGCCCTGGCTGGCTGGCCTGGCGCTGATTATCATTACGATCGAAGGTTGGTTGGCATGGCGCAAATAACCCTGCAAAATCCTCAGGCGCTGCTGGCCCTCCCACTATTGTGGCTGCTGCTGGTAGTTTTTGCCTGGCGCCGCCGCTTCAGGCCCTTTGGACCGTTTTTGTTGCGACTCGTTATTATCGTGTTGGGCATATTGGCCCTGTCCCGTCCGGCCCTTATTTCATCTGAGGTGTCTGAGGCTGAGAAGCAGCGTGTTGTGGCGTTAGTTGACCAATCAGCGAGTTTGACCGAAGGGCAGCGGCAGGCGTTCCAGGTGGAGCTGGCGCGGTTGGCTCAACAATTCCCGGATCTGACGGTCCTATATTTTGCTGACCGGCCGGTACTCCGGGTGGATCCTGATCCAGTCTCAGCCGCAAGCGCTCCGGCGCTTAATCCCGAACTTTCCAATCTGGCCGAGGCACTGGCTATGGGGGTTAAGATTCTAAACCGCCAACCCGGACGATTGTTTCTGTTATCCGATGGTCTGCCCACGGCCGGAAATACCGACGAGGTCCTGGCTGAAATAACCCGGCAGCAAATTCCAGTTGACGTATTCATAGTCAATGAATCAGGACGCGAACTACCACCGGATATTCAACTCGTTCATTTGAGTGCGCCGCCAATTTTACGGCAAGGTGAAACGTTTAATCTTGACGTCACTCTGCATTCTGCTGTCCCGACTCAAGCTGACCTGGCCCTAACCCAAGATACCGTCATGCTAGCCGAAAGCGTGGTTTCGTTAGAGCCCGGTCTCAATCGTTTTAGCTTTGATGCTAATGCCGAATCAACCGGCCTGCACACGTTTCGGGCCAGCGTTAGGATAGACAATGAGGTTCGATTGCAGAATAATAGTTATTCAGCCTTTACCCAAGTCTACCCACCGCCTAAAATATTGGTGGTTGGGGATGAGCCGGTGCCGGTTTCGAGATTTCTCAAACAGTTAGAAAATGCCGGCTTTGTAGCTGAAAGAGTGCGCGCCGGTGAGTTGCCCGACCGCCTGTCGGACCTGGAACCCTATGCCGGGATGGCCTTGCTGGACGTTTCCGCCCGGGAACTAAGGTTGGAGCAAATGTTAGCCGTGCAGGAGTTCGTACGCAGTCTGGGGCGTGGGCTGTTGGTAACGGGGGGGCGAAACAGTTTCAGTTTAGGCGGGTACGAAGATACCCCGCTGGCCGACCTGCTGCCGCTGTCGCTCGAACCACCGCCGCGCGAAGAACGTCCTCCGGTTGCTCTGCTGCTCATCATCGACCACTCGGGCAGTATGGGCGAACGGCGTTTCCCGGCTACAAAACTGGCCATGGCCAAAGAAGCGGCCATCCGTGCGACCGATATTCTGGGGCCTGATGACCTGATTGGGGTTTTAATCTTTGATAACAAATTCGAGTGGACGGTGCCCTTTCAAGCCGTTCGCGACGGCGCTGCTTTGCTGAAAATTCAAGGCGATATTGCTTCAATTCCTGTCGGCGGTGGCACTCGCATTTTGCAGGCCTTGGAGATAGGGCTGCCCAGTTTGGCCGAGCAGGATACATTTAGCGGACCCCGTCATGCAGTACTCCTAAGCGATGGGAAATCGTTTGACGGCGGGCGAGGGCGTGAAGAGTATGACCTTGTCGCCGATGCGGCTGTGGAAGCGGGAATTACCCTATCAACAATTGCGATTGGCGAAGACGCCGACCAAGACCTACTCATACGTCTAGCCGAGCAAGGATTGGGGCGATACCACTTTGCCGGGCTGCCTGATGAACTACCCGCTTTGACCATTGCCGAAAGCGATATATTGCGGAGCAGCGCTGTTCCAGAAGGTGAATATCGCCCGGCTGTCTTTGCGCCACCTCCGGTCTTGCGCGGCTTGTCGACAGCCGCTGATAACTGTTCGGATGCGGCTTGCCTGCAAGAAACCGAACGTTTGCAAATACCAAACCTGAGTGGCTATATTGGCCTTACGCCAAAACCCCGGGCGGAAATAGCCCTGCAGGCGGGTCCCGGTGACCCATTGTTGGCGGTGTGGGGTTATGGTCTTGGTCGCGTAGCCGCCTGGAGCTCCGACACGGGCAGCGAATGGGCTAACGATTGGTATGAATGGCAAGGCGCGGCCCGCTTTTGGGGACAAATTATTGGCTACACGCTGCCTGCACCCAACTTAGGGCTGCTGCAGTTGGATGTGGAGCTTGAACCCGATGGCGTCGCCACCTTGATCGCCGAAGGACTGACGGCTACCGGCCAGACTGTCGATCTGGCGGCCACACAGGCAACCCTAACCACACCCGCCGGTCGGGACGTTCCCATTACGCTGCGCCAGGTTTCGCCCGGGCGCTATCAGCAGCGGCTGCGTTTGCCCGACCCCGGCGCCTACAAGTTAAGCGTGATTCAAAGCCGCACCGGCGAAATGGATGAAGCGGCAGCCATAGGCTTTGTGGTGCCGTATCCGGCCGAATATGCGCTGAGCACATCCGGCGAGGATGTGGGCCAATCTTTGCTAAAGAAAATTGCTGAGATGACCGGTGGCCAAGCGTTTGTGGTAAGTGCGGACCAGCAGGTTACAGACTGTACTCAAGACTGCGAAAACGGTAATTCATCTTCTGCCGACGCCAACAGCAGCCTTCAACCGCCGCAGCCTATTGTTGAGTTGTGGCCATGGCTCATGCAGGCAGCACTCATTCTCTGGCCTATCGAGATCGCCTGGCGGCGCTGGCGGCGGCTACGGATTCAATAAAATTCAATTCCGCACTGCGCCCGCTAGCAAATTATGGAGAACACATTTATGGAGACGACTTATTCCGAGCAAAACTATCACCCCTCAACCCATTTATCCGATCCGTACATCAATGTTGATGATTATCGGCAAATTGTTAAGGCAATCGAACAAGAAGTGGGCAAGGTTATCGTGGGGCAGCACCATTTGGTACGCCAACTCCTCTTAACTCTATTGAGCGGAGGTAATGCCTTGTTAGAAGGGGCACCCGGGTTGGGTAAGACCTTACTGGTTTCGACCCTATCTCAGGTTATTGACTGCAGCTTCAGCCGTATCCAGTTTACTCCCGATTTGATGCCGGCTGATATCGTGGGGGCCACGGTAATTGCTACAGATGAGACGAATCAGCGCTTTTTCCATTTTGAGCCCGGGCCTGTTTTTGCTAATATCGTCCTGGCCGATGAGATTAACCGGGCCACGCCAAAAACGCAGTCCGCGCTGTTAGAAGCCATGCAGGAGCGGAAGGTCACGGTATCCAGAAGTACGTATGCTTTAGATGCACCTTTTTTCGTGCTGGCTACGCAGAATCCGCTCGAAATGGAGGGGACCTATCCGCTACCAGAAGCCCAGCTTGACCGCTTTTTCTTCCAGATTCAAGTTGATTTCCCCAATCACACTGAGCTTGTGGAAATTGCCAACCGGACTACCGGCGCCGAAGAGATGCGCCCGGCCACGGTTACCGACGGCTCGACGATCATTGCGATGCAGCGGCTGGCCCGGCAAGTACCCATCGCTACTCATTTAACCGATTATGCCGTCCGATTGCTTGAAGCGACCCATCCGCAGAATCCTTTGGCACCCGACATAGTCTCTCGATACGTACGTTATGGCGCGAGCCCCCGGGGGATGCAAGCCATGATTATCGCGGCAAAAAACCTGGCCCTGATTGACGAGCGCCATAATGTTGACTACAGCGATGTGCAGACCGCTCTGTTACCCGCTCTACGCCATCGTCTAATTCTCAATTTTGAAGGGCAGGCAGAAGGGATTTCACCTGATGAGATTCTCGAAAAGGTGGCTCAAAGTGTAAAGCGTTAACAATTACCTAAGCTGCCCCTGGCCGATGCTGAACTGAGATCGTCAATCTTCAGGGAAAACAGGCGCAAATTTGACATGCATGGCCTATTTTGAGCAACCGAAATGATTGTTATCTCTAAAATTCGACTTGAGTAAGAATTGCTTAAGATGGTTTTATGTAGCTGGACAAAGCACTGGGGTTATGATAAACTAGACTATGTTTGCTCAAAAAAAAGCAGGTTTCGTGTTGCGGTAAGGTTGAGTCGAGGTTAATATGAGTTACCGTGCGCGCGTTCTGTGCGTCGACGATGAACCGGGCGTGGTTGAGTTAATTAGTTTGATTTTGAAACCTCAAAATGTCCAGGTTGACGGTGCTAATAGTGGTTTAGAAGCACTTGAAGCCATGCGTCAAAATCCTCCTGATGCGGTCATGTTGGATATAATGATGCCAGGCATGGATGGTTGGGAAGTCTATCGGCAAATGCGGGCCGATGAAAAATTGAAAGATATTCCGGTGATCATCGTTACCGCCAGAAACAGTTCATTCGAAGAGATCATTGCGCGTGAGCGAGCCGGTGTCAGTGATTATGTTACGAAACCGTTTGTACCTAATGATCTAAGGAAAAGCCTGGCTAAAGTCGTTAGTCTAGGCCTGGGAGACAAAAATAGCGGATGACTGAAAAGCGACGTATCCTTTGCATCGAAGATGAAGCAGAAATGATCGAGCTGACGCGCTTGGTTCTTGAGCGTGAGGGCTTTGAGGTATTAGGGGCCGTTGGGGGCGCTAAGGGCCTGGAGGCACTCAGGCGGGAAAAACCCGACTTGGTATTGCTAGACCTGATGATGCCCGATATGGATGGTTGGGAAGTCTACCGGCAAATGAAAGCAGATAAAGATTTGGCTGATATCCCTGTTATTGTTGTAACCGCGAGAGCGCAAAGCATTGATAAAGTTTTGGGATTGCAGGTTGCCAAAGTGGCCGATTATATTACCAAGCCGTTCGGTCCAAAAGATCTTATCGGCAGTATCCGGCGTGTCTTGGATGGGTAAACTTCAAGCTAGATTGAATTTTTTCTGCGGTCTTCCTGAGTAAAGCGCGTCGTAAGCTTAAAAACTATACAAACTAAATCTTAGACCTGCCCCGGTAGCTCAATGGATAGAGCAACTGCCTTCTAAGCAGTAGGTTACAGGTTCGAGTCCTGTCCGGGGTGCTAAAGCCAACGCAGAGCCGATGGGGTTGCTAAAGGGCAACTTTCTATTCGGTTGTTAAGGTGCGTAACAGCATGCACGGCGTACATTCATTCGCGGAGGCTTTAAAGAGCGTCGGTCCGGCAAGACCGGCGCTCTATTCTTTTCTAGGCGGCGAGACTGATGTCGGTCGGTTCCCGCTTAAGCCACTCTGTCAGAAGTTCGACAATGACATCTTTGAGTGACCGGCCTTCAAGCGCGGCTTTGGCTGCCGCTTTGCGCTTGAGGTCTCGGGGAACCTCGGCGACAATACGCTCCAAGGGTTGCTCCTTATTCATATGGTTGGCCTCCGCTCTGAATGTACAGAGTCTACAAATGTAGCCAAGAGAATAACACAGGGAAGGCTGCCACCCGGGCCGGGCCCAAGCCCAGCAGCGCCTCGTTGACCATACTATCACCC
>JBFGLD010000317.1:0-6532 GCA_041576335.1 Anaerolineae bacterium
CCATCTCCATTATGAGCACGTCACGCCGGAAGGTGTCTGGTTGCTTGAGCGCCGAGGCCCAAACTTCGGCCAAAGCGGCCGCGAGGTCCCGATCATTATGCGGGTTGACGAAAAGTTTAGAGCTGAAGAAGCCGGCCAGGCTCTCCGTTTGACGATCTTCGGCGGAAAAGGCAGAGCGTACAGCCAGAGGCCGGGAAAAGGGGGGCAAATTTAGCGCGTCGAGCAGGCGCAGCGGGTCCGGTATGGCCACAGTTTCAGCCTGGACCAAGATTAAATTTTCACGTTGTGCCTGCCGCCAGGCCGCATCGAATAAAATAATGCCTCGAGGCACGGGCAGTCCGGCCCGAGCGGCGCGGTCGAGCAGGGTACCTTTGTTTCCTATGCCGTACCTGGAGGCTGTACCTGAGCCTAACGGTGCATAGAGCCGCTGCTCGACATCATTGGCTGCCAACTCTGATGACGTGTCCCGGCGAGATTTTCGCCACAGCCATATGAGTACAACGGCCGTCAACAATGCCAGAGCGACCAAAAGGCGAGGCCTGAATAACCGGGCATTGCGCTCACCTTGATGTTTGAGCCGCACACCGGATCGACGAATTCTGCCCCAAGCATAAGATGAACGTACCGAGCCCGCTGCGCGGGCCAAAACTTCGGCTGCCAATTTAGCCATCTTGCCCACTTCTTTCGCTGCCGAAAATCAGCTTTCTGGCCAGGGCTATAATTTCCCGCGCATAGGCCGCCGGCTGTTCAATCATTGGGAAGTGGTCCCACGTGGCTACGGTGCGAATAATATGGTTGGGAAGCAGAGTCCGGTAATCATCCAATTGGTCAACGCTGAGGACACGCTCGTCTTCTCCCCACAAAAATGCAGCAGGTATCTCAACCGGCTGCAGGGCGTTGAACCAGGCCGGGGTGATCAAGTCGAACATCTGGCCAAAAACGGCGCATTGCCGATATTCATCGAAAAACCGATCTCGGTAGCCGGCGGGTAGGGGGTGGGAAAAAAGAAGTTTTGTAAAAAGGGGTCGGGTGAGCCGGCTGGAGAAGAGCCATTGTCCCAGAGAGCGGGCACCGGGTAAAGCCATCAGGCGCGGAAAGAGGCGTTTTTCGAGACGAGCGCCGACCGGTGCGTGGAGAATGAGGCCGTCGACGCCGGCGCTGTCACCCTGGGAAAATTCAAGGGCAATGGAGCCGCCAATCCCATGCCCCAACAACACCAGGGGATGGGCCTCGCCGGCGATCAAGCTTTTGAGCCTGGCTGCATAATCGGCCAGCGTGCGCAGACTGGGATCGCGGGTCAAGCCGGCAAAACCGGGCAAAGTGATGGGCTGAAAGCGTATTTCGGCAGGGATGTACGGTTTGACCCGCTCGAAGCGAAATGCGCCGCCGCCATTGCCGTGCACGGCAACGATCGTGAGGAGCGCATTGACTTGGGCATCTGTCATCTTACGTCGTCGCGATCCAGGGAGTATTTGGCAATCTTAAAACATGGGAATGATCGCCGAACGTACCGGCGCGCAAATTATCGCTTTGAACGGGGATGTTTAAAATAGCTTGGTCAATTTGGCTACTCGTTATCATGATGGCGCTCCTACTGGCAAGGGCATAAGATTTGCTTCCACAATACGGAACTTCAACAGGTTCAGCCCGCTGACTCCTTTGCCCGGCGGTAGGCATTCAAAGTTCGCTCGCGAGCCGATGAATGATCGACGATGGGTTCGGGATAATCTTCTCCAAGTATACAGCCAGCCTGCTTTTGCTCGTTGAGCGGCATCTTATGGGGTTCGTGGATATATTTGTCCGGTACGCCGGCCAATTCAGGCAGCCAACGACGGCCATAATTTCCATTTGGGTCATGTTTCTGGCCCTGCAAAGTTGGGTTGAAAATCCGGAAATAGGGTGCAGCGTCAGTGCCGGTTCCGGCAGACCACTGCCAACCGCCGTTATTGGCGGCCGGATCACCATCGACCAGATGCTGCATAAACCATTTTTCGCCCCAACGCCAGTCGATGAGAAGGTCCTTTACTAAAAATGAAGCGACAATCATCCGAGCCCGATTGTGCATCCAGCCGCTTTGAGCCAGTTGGCGCATTGCGGCATCGACAATCGGGTAACCGGTTAACCCTTTACACCAGGCTGCAAAATTTGCCTCATCATTATTCCACGAGATGGTGTCATAATCGGACCGAAAGTTTTTTTGCCGCACGTGCGGAAAGTGATAAAGGATCGAAATGTAAAACTCGCGCCAGATCAGCTCGTTTAGCCAGGTTTCTACCCCTTTTCGGGCAGCTGAACCGGGAGCCGAAGCGTGGACTTCTAATGCCTTAACCACTGTCTGGCGAACAGATAGCATGCCAAAACGCAAGTATGGCGACAGTTGTGAGGTTCCATCCAAATCGGGCCGGTTGCGGCGATCGGCATACCGGAAAATGGCCGCTTCGTCACCTTCAACAAAGGCATTGAAGCGTCGCTGCGCTTCGGCTTCACCCGGCTTGAAGGGAACGCTGTCCGGCAGCGGTGGTTCGGACGGGATGGCTTCACTCGCTAACTCGGCCGGGGTAGATATTTTTGTCGGGGCGGGATGCAAATCTTTTTTTTCTGGCAGAGATAAGCTTTTCCAGGTTTTGCTGTAGGGCGTATAGACGGTGTAGGGTGAGTTATCTGATTTCAAGACGGCAGACGGTGGGCGCACCGTCTGCCCGCCCACCAAGGTTAGCGGCAGATCCTGAGCAACTGCCTTGTCGCGGCGACGAGCAAAGGGCGAAAAATCTTCTTCGGCAAAAATGGCGTCAGCCCCGCTTGTGCTCAGCAATTCAGTAAGCACTTCGATTGGATTATCCCGGCGCACAATGAGGCGACTTCCGCGATCTTGCAGTTCAGCATCCAGGGCGCGCAATCCGCCCTGCAGGAACGCAAGTCGTTTGGAGCCGACATAAGGCGAGTTCAGCAAGTCGGGATCAAATATGAATACCGGAACGATCTGCTCGGCCTGAGCCAGTGCAGCGGTGAGGGCTTGATTATCTGTTAAGCGAAGGTCGCGACGAACCCACCAAATGGCTGTACTCATTTTGTCTTACCCCATAGCAATTATCATACATCACCGGAAATCTGATAGTGCCGGTTGGCGGTTACTTCCGGTTAGGTCAAATCGAGAATGCCTTTGTGCTGGTGGTGGTATGCTTCGATGATTTTCTGAGCGACGACCTGCGCGGAAAGCGCGGTGGCGGGCAGTTTCAGCGGCACTTTCTCCCAAAACGGTGTGTCGACAGCCGCGGGACGGATGAGGCTAACCCGACGTTTCCGCTCTTCTTTGCCTAAAACTTCGGCCCAGGCTTCCAGACCGGCCTTGGCTGCGGTGTAGGCTCCCAGTCCCGGCAGCCGCAGGCGCTCGCTGATGGCGCCGACGAAGATCAGATGGGCATCGGGAGCGAGCAAAGGTAAGCTGTAGTGGGTGGTAAGGAATGCGCCGGTAAGATTGGCGTCAACCAACCGCTGCCAGGTCTCGGCCGGCATTTCGGCAGTTTTGGCCGAGGTAATGTCGCCTACCGTGTAAATCCAGAGATTGACTTCGGTCACGATTTGGCTGGCAGAGGACACGGCCAATTGTACCTCGAAGGGGGCCGCGACGTTGGCATCGATGACGTAAGGGGTTAGGTTGTTCAGCTTGGAGGGCCGATGCGTTAGAGCCAATACCGTCCAATCTTCACCGGCTAGCTGGTTGACCAGCGCCCGGCCAATCCCTCCACCGGCGCCCCAGACCATTGCTGTTTTCATCGGCGTCACCTCACTGTTATTTCGTGATTCAACAGCTCCAGTAGCGCCAGAACCTTGTTATTGTCCGGGATATCGTGCATTGAGCTGCCGTAATGGCTGTAGCGAATTTGGCCAACCTTATCGATGACAATCAAAGCAGGTAAACGGCCCAATTTAAGAAGCTTGACCCGTTGCCCGTAGAGATCTGCCACCCGGTGATCGGGGTCCGGCAAGCCGACAAATGGCAACTGGTCCTTGTGCCAGTAGTTCTCAAAGGCAGTATGGTTTTCCGGGCCGACGACGACCACCTCAGCATCTCGGTCTACGAATTTTTGATAGTCTTGACGCAACTGCGCCATGTGCCGGCGGCAGAAGGGTCACATGAATCCCCGGTTAAAAACCAAAACGATATGCTTCTGGCCCCGGTAATCGGATAAGCGAAATGGGTGGCCCTGGATATCCGGCAGGCTAAAATCTGGGGCCAACATGTTTTTGACTTGAGTATTCATAATCCAACCTCGTTGTATCTGTCTTATAGGGAAAGTATATCATGACGATCGAGTTTTGTCAAGATATTGTCAAGATATAATACAGATCGAACTAAATCCGGTCGGTAGCAGTCCGAGTGGCCGCGGCACAGTTGAGGGTTATCGAGGGGTACGGTTAAGGTGATGAATTCACCGGCTTCGAGACGTGGTCCAAGTTGTTCCGCGGACTCAGGGTGCTGCCTCGAGACTCGTGCCATGCCAAGTGTCGAAATGGGATTGAACGGTATTACGGAACCGAGCACGCCGCCCGTATTATCGGCGGTACGTTGGATTAATTAGGATGGTTTGAGGTGGTACGATTGTAAGGCGATGCGTATGAAAAAACGGGGAAACCCGGGCACCGCAACAAGCGACGGTCTTATTGAACCTGGGGCGTTCTACTTATCGGTCAAAGCTTCGACACCTTCCCAATCATTGGGAACACCGTATTTGATAAAGTGAGCCGCACGCTGGAGATAAAGTCGGGCGGCTTTATCTTCAGGACTTTGCTTTAAAACCTGCTCAAAGTAGCTCGTAGCCTCGCGAAATTCCTGACCATGATAGTGGAGCAGTCCCTTTTCGAAGTATTCGAGCGTTTTAAGCTTTAATTCTATAATTTCCGGCGGATTGCCATCAAAAATCTCGAAGACTGAAATTGGCTCTTGTTTTCCCTTGACCTTGACCCTATCAAGAAACCGGAAGTGGTATCGTACCGGGTCGTCCAAGCTGAACAGGGAATATTCGCTGATGACGATCGACACGCCGTATAGCTTAGTTAAGCCCTCGACTCGGGAGGCAAGATTTACGGCATCGGAAATGACCGTGCCTTCCATCCGCTCCGGCTCGCCAATGGTGCCGAGCATTAGCGTGCCGGTATGCAGTCCAATGCCAATGCTGATCGGCCGCTGCCCTTCCTTTTGGCGAAAATTATTATAGCTAGACACTTCTCGGCGCATGGCAATGGCGGCTTGCAGAGCATCTTCCGCTTTTTCGGGGAAAAGGGCCATAATTGAGTCGCCGATATATTTATCAATAAAGCCCTGGTGGTGCCTAATGATAGGGCTAATCCGACCCAAATATGAGTTTAAGAAGCTGAAGTTCTCCTGGGGACTCATGCTCTCGGAAAGAGTGGTAAAGGACCGAATATCTGAGAAGAGAATAGTCATTTCGCGTTGAACCTGGTCGCCCAACTTCACCTCGATAATGCTGTCTCGTTCCAAAAAGCGCAGAAATTCGTGGGGCACAAAGCGTTCAAGCGCGGCGTTGAGCCTGGCCAACTCGGCCGTTCGTTCTTCGACCCGACGTTCAAGTTCGTCATTTGCTTTTTGCAGGGCCGCCTCGGCTTCTTTACGTTCCGTAATATTGCGCGAAATTCCGATAATTTCCTGGGCTGCATTGCTTTGTGGATCGCGAACGACCCGCCGGGTCATTTCCAGCCAGACATAGCTACCGTCCTTACGGTGGGCACGATAGGTAATGATAGAGACGGCAGGCTGCTGGTCCTGGTTTTGATGGGCTGTTTGAATGGTGGTTAAGTCCTCCGGGTGAAAAAAGTCGTAAACGGAACGCCCAATCATCTCCTCGATTTCATAGCCGAGCAGCGTGCGACAAGCCGGCGAAACATAACGATAAACACCCTCCGGGGTTTGTCGGGAAATCATGTCGGTGGAGTTTTCAGCCAACAGACGGTACCGCTGCCGGCTTTCTTTTAGGGCATCCTGAACTCGTTGGCGTCTGACATTTTCCTGGTGCAGCAGTGCATTTTGTTGCTGAAGCTGCTTTTGCAGATTACGAATGGTTAAATGGGTGGTAATGCGGGCGATGACTTCCTGGTGTTGGACGGGTTTGGTGATATAGTCCACCGCACCGACCTCGAAGCCCTTAACCTTGTCTACCGTATCGGACAGAGCCGTCATAAAAATGACGGGAATTTCTTTTGTAGGTTCGTTGGCTTTTAAGCGGAGGCAGGTTTCAAAACCGCTAATGCCAGGCATCATAACGTCCAACAAGATGAGGCTGGGCCGGATCAAACTTGCTTTTTTGAGCGCTTGCTCACCGTCCTCAGCCTTCACAACCTTAAATCCGGACAGCCTTAGATATTGGAACATTATTTCCAAATAGGCCGGATTATCGTCAACGACCATAATAATCTCTTTGTCGTTATTGACGTCTGGGATTGGCTGTCCATTATCAGTCGACATAAATGTCATATTGCTACTTAACTCGTGGCTGCTGATCACTCAAAAACAACC
>JBFGLD010000318.1:0-6531 GCA_041576335.1 Anaerolineae bacterium
AGCTGGCTTAGGCATTCTTAAAACGCAACTATTCAGGTTAGCCATTTAGGACTGGCAATCCTGCACTATAAATGGCCATATCCCATAATTACAGGTGTTGTTGACAAACAAATCGCCCTGTTTTTCAAGGACTGCCAGTCCCGGCTGAATAGTTACCTTAAAACAATGATATGTCCTGATCTCAGGAAATATTGTCAAAATGGACGAGTTCTTTCAAAAAACGGTTGACGGAATATAGTCGACGCTGCTATGTTAACCCAAGCCAGACCCCTGCAAATCTGTTGCCCTGGTGGCCTTGGATCCTGCAATCGCTTTCAACCCTGACACCGACTATCCTTCCCCGCTCAATCAGGCTTGAAACTACGCCTAGTGTCTAATAACCGAGCGCTCGGTTTGGCGTTTACAATTAATGCAAAAGGTTGTTTCCGGAAAAATCTCTAAACGCTCAGGCTCAATCGGATTGCCACACTTCTCACAGATCCCATAGCCGATTTCTTCAGCTTGAGCGATAGCGTGATCGATACTTTCGATTTTTCGCTCGAGCGCAAAAATGAGCGTCTGGGTCTTATCCCGCTCTACCAAATCGGTCGCAACATCGTCCACGTCGTCCAACTCAAACCCGCTTTTGAGATCTTCACGTAAGCGGGTAAGTTCAGCCATTACCTGATCTCGCTCCTGTGTTAGAAGCTCGATGTGTGATTTTGACGCCTTATTTGCCATTGCTCTATTACTCCTTTGCCTCAAGTCCCAGTCAATGTCGTATATCGCGCATGATCAGTATCTTTGCACCAAGGTGCCTAAAATAAGGAATGGTTTATCTTCTACTCAATTCTTCTTAACACGCTCCAAGCAATACCACGACCCACATAGTACTGGTCGCGATAGACGACCAAAAACAGGTAATCAACGCTATGATTCCTTGATGTCGGCAGTCATTCCACTTACGTCGTCTGAACGGTGTCAACAAAGTTCTGGACGACCTCTAAAGTAAGAAATAATAGTGCCGAATTTGCGCGGATTTATACCACAAATATGTTAATAGGTCAATAGCCGGAAGAATTTTTTCCGGAAAACAACGGTGCCCCGGTTAACCGGTGGGATGGGCGCCTGGCTGAGTTGTGTGGTATAATCCCTCCTATGAATAGTCGACCGGTTTCTCCGGACTTACAATCGGCGGAAAAAACTATAGATGCTAGCTTGCGACCGACGGACTGGAATGGTTATGTCGGACAGGCAATTGTCAAGGAAAATGTCCAAATATTAATTGAGGCGGCTAAACAACGCGGTGAAGCGTTAGACCATCTCTTGTTTTATGGTCCACCCGGATTAGGCAAAACCACCCTGGCCAACATCATCGCCCACCAAATGGACGTAAATTTAAAGATTACCTCTGGCCCGGCGATCGAACGAGCCGGTGATTTGGCTGCAATTTTGACCAATCTACGCCAGGGTGATTTGCTGTTTATCGACGAGATTCATCGTTTGGGCCGGGCTGTGGAAGAAATTCTCTATCCGGCGATGGAAGATTATGCACTCGATATCGTGATTGGCAAGGGACCCAGTGCTCGCAATATCCGGCTCAAGCTGCCGCGTTTTACGGCACTCGGGGCCACAACCCGGCTGGACCTGTTGGCCTCACCTCTGCGTGACCGCTTCGGCGCAATTTTTCGCCTGGAATTTTACACTCCCGAAGAACTTCAGCAGATTGTGACACGCTCGGCGGTTATTTTGAATATTCCAATCGATCCAAAAGGCGCCTTGGAGATTGCCACCCGTTCGCGCGCCACGGCTCGGATTGCTAACCGCTTGCTCAAACGTGCCCGCGATTTTGCCCAAGTTCGAGCCGATGGTGTCATTACCAGGGATGTAGCCCATGAGGCCCTGTCGCTGTTGAACATCGATCCCCTGGGTCTTGACGATTTAGATAGGAAAGTTTTGCATTCGATCATCAAGAAATTTGGCGGCGGCCCCGTTGGGTTGGAGACTATTGCCGCCAGTATTGGGGCTGAGAGTAGCACCATCATGGACGTCGTAGAGCCTTATCTGCTTCAGCTCGGCTTTGTAGCTCGCACCCCGCGAGGCCGTGTGGCTACCCCGCACGCCTACGCCCACTTGGGCTTTGATACGCCCGATCGACCGGACCAGCCGCCGCTGTTTTAGAGTAAAAGATTTCGAAATTCCCCAGGTCATTTCCATGACCGGCTCAGAACGGAACGTCGATGGATACAAAATTATTCCGGCAGAAGTTGTATCTCATAGGTTTGACACTGCTTACGTTAGCTTGCCAGCCTGTATCCACCTTAGTGAATTCTTCTTCGCCACAAAGATTACAGAGGATAGAACTGGGGGATAAACCGCTCTCGACCTTCGTTGCGCCCGACGCTCCAATTGTACGAGTTGGCGTTAATGAACCGATCATTCTAACAACCTATCACGTCAGCCGCAATAAGTTGGACAAGCTCGAGATTTTAGTCAACGATCAATTGGTCCGCACCGAGGATTCAAGCGCCCAAGCGACCACTTTCTCGCCCGACCTGTCCTTGGTTCAAGTGGTCGATAACGGTGAAGTGAAGCTCAGTGCCGCAAGTCCCGCCATTGAAGTCGCCGTTGATGACACTTTTGTTGATGTGGTCACCGTGAATCCGGTTAAACCAAAATCTTTAACGTCCGCCTGGACGGTTTCGCTTCTCTGGCGAGGTCGCGTGCCCGGAACCTACAAGGTGAGTCTGCAAGTGACGGATGAGGCTGACCGCAAAGGTGAGCCCGTCGTGCAGTGGATCGAAGTCAGGTGATTGAGAGTGGATGTCCGGCACTTTGACTATGATCTACCCCCGGAGCTTATTGCTCAAACCCCGCTTGAACCTCGCCATACCTCCCGCCTGATGGTCGTCGAGCGGCGAACAGGTCAAATCTCCCACCATACCTTCGCCGGTGTGGTTGATTTTCTTAAAGCCGGCGACATATTAATTGCCAATGACAGCCGAGTCCTGTTGGCTCGCCTATTTGGCCGAAAGACAACCGGCGGCAAAATCGAGATTCTGCTGCTTAAGCAGGTGGACACGCGGCATTGGGAAGCGTTGGTCGGCGGTAAACGCCTGCGTCCCGGCGTGGTCGTAGAACTCGCAGCGGGGGGACGCAGGGCCGGCGGACCGGGGAAGCACGGTGCTGCCGGTTACCGCTCTCCAATCTTTCTGACTATCAAAGAAGACCTCGGCGAAAGCCGCCGCCTGGTCGAATTCGATCAACCCGTTGCTGCCATTCTGCCCGATTTGGGGCACATTCCCCTGCCCCCTTACATCCACACCAACCTGGCTGATCCGGAACGCTATCAGACCGTCTTCAGCCGGGTTGTTGGTTCCGCTGCCGCGCCCACGGCCGGCCTGCACTTTACCCCGGAGATTCTACTGAATCTCCGCGAAAAAGGGGTGATGTTGGATTTCGTCACTCTACATATCGGCCTGGATACGTTTCAACCTATCACGGTCGAGCAAGTCGAAAACCACGTTATTCATCGCGAGTGGGCCCGCCTTACCTCCGAAACGGCCCGCCGCATTAACCAGGCCAAACTGGCTGGCGGGCGGTTAGCCGCTGTCGGCACGACCGCCGTCCGCACCCTCGAATCAGCCGCCTTACGCAGTGCCGGCCTGACCGGCTCCCTCAAGCAGGCCAGTGCGTTAGAGCCTAATTTTTGCCCCTGGCAGCCGGTGGCGGCTATTGAAGAAGAAACCGATCTATACATTTACCCCGGCTTCACCTTCCGTGCCGTGGATATGCTGCTAACCAATTTTCACCTGCCCAAATCCACCCTGCTCATGCTGGTCAGTGCCTTCGCCGGAATTGATCTCATCCGGCGCTCCTATGAGATCGCTATCGCCGATAGGTATCGCTTCTATTCCTTTGGAGATGCGATGTTGATCTTATAACCGGATAGGTGTATACATTGCTTCTCAACTGATTCTTGATTATAATGTCCTTTGTATGCTTAGAGTCCTCAAGGCTACCCGCATGGAATACCAACCTGTCATCGGCATGGAAGTGCACGTCGAACTAAGCACTAAAAGCAAGATGTTCTGCGGCTGCAGCGCCGAGTTTTTTGGTGTGCCGCCAAATACGCACGTGTGCCCCACCTGTTTGGGGATGCCCGGTGCCTTGCCGGTGATCAACAAGCAAGCAGTTGAGTTCACCGCAATGATTGGGCTTGCTCTGAACTGTGCAGTTCAGCCTCACAATGTTTTTGCCCGCAAAAATTACTTTTATCCCGACTTGCCCAAAGGCTACCAAATTTCTCAATATGAGCTACCGCTGTGCCTAAATGGCTACGTGGATATTCAGTCGGAAGGCAGCGATATCTCTAAACGGATCGGGATCCGGCGAGCTCATTTAGAGGAAGATACCGGCAAGTTGACCCACGTCAATAACCACAGCCTGGTCGATCTGAACCGGGCCGGTGTTCCCCTGCTGGAAATAGTGACCGAGGCGGACATTGGCTCTGCTGACGAGGCATTTGCCTATGTGACAAAGCTGCGCCAGTTGGTCCGCTACCTGGGCGTAGGCAGCGGCGATATTGAAAAGGGGGCGATGCGCTGCGAGGTTAATTTATCCCTGACAGACCCTCAAACAGGTAGGTGGGGAACTAAGGTTGAAATCAAAAACCTCAACTCCTTTCGGTCGGTGCGGAATGCCATTGTCCATGAAATCAAGCGGCAAGCCGAGGTACTGGATAATGGAGGCACGATTGAACAGGTAACAATGGGCTGGGATGAAAATCGTCAGGTCACCGTTGTGCAGCGGGTCAAAGAGGGGGACACCGGCTATCGCTACTTCCCCGAGCCGGATTTACCACCGCTCGATCTGGACCCGGCCTGGGTTGAACAAGTTAAAGCCAATCTGCCCGAACTGCCCGATGCAAAAATACATCGTTATGCCACTGAATTTGATCTTACTCCATCTGAAGCCGCTGTACTGGCCGAAGATCGGGCGATTGCTGACTATTTTGACAGCGTCGTATCTGTTGCCAGAGGCTCTACTAACGTAACTCCCAAACTTATTAGCAACTGGGTTTCGGGCGAACTGTTTCGGCGGCTGAGTGAAAGCGGGCAAGATGTCGCGGCGCTTAAGATCAAGCCGGAGCATCTGGTAGAACTGATTGAGTTGGTGAATATCAAAACCATTAACCAACCGGCTGCCAAGAAAACCTTTGGGTTTATGTTTGACCATGGGCGTTCCCCAAAAGAGATCGTTGAGGAATTGGGTCTGCAACAGATTAGCGATACGGAGCAATTGCGGAGCGTGGCCGGGCAGGTCATCGCTGCTAACCCTGAAGTAGTGGCCCAATTCAAGGCAGGCAAGGAGACAATTATTAACTTTTTGGTGGGGCAGATTATGCGAGCCACACGGGGCAAAGCCAATCCTCAGTTGGCCGAGCAGGTGCTGCGGGATGAGCTGCGAGCATAGTGGGTGGCACCACTACGTCGAAAGATAGGGTCTGAAATGTAGCTTCTGGGTAATTGCAGAAAAATTCTTTACTAGTTACACTTTAATTCTGAACTGCTTATTATGTGCTATCCATTTCAGCGTGCGATGCGGCACGTCTTGCGGAAGCAGGTGTAAACAACAATCTGTAGGAGCAGAAAGCGAACCCCGCTTTAGGCGAGTTCGCTTTTTCTGTTATTGTTGAGCAGTCGCGGATTTCATCGCTAGAATATTACTTTATGAATAACGGGGTTTTCAATTATGACAGAAAATAATCCATTTACCATGGCCCAACGTCAACTTGACGAAGCAGCAGCCATCCTCGGTCTCGATCCGGCCACACACGCTTTGTTGCGCGAACCGATGCGGGAGCTGACGGTCAGTATTCCGGTCCGCATGGATGATGGCAGTGTGCAGGTGTTTAAGGGATACCGGGTGCAATATAACGATGCTCGCGGGCCGTGTAAGGGGGGCGTGCGCTGGCACCCCGATGAAACCCTTGACACGGTTAGGGCTTTGGCGGCCTGGATGACCTGGAAAACGGCCGTTGTCGATATTCCTTTAGGGGGCGGCAAAGGGGGCGTAACCTGCAATCCCAAAGAACTGTCCCCGACCGAACAAGAGCGGCTGGCCCGCGGTTACATCCGGGCCGTTTGGAAATTTTTGGGTGAGGACACAGATGTGCCTGCGCCTGATGTTTACACCAATGCTCAAATCATGGCTTGGATGATGGATGAGTACAGTACGATTCGCGGCCATATGGTGCCCGGTGCAATTACCGGTAAACCGCTGCCGCTGGGTGGTTCCGCCGGAAGAAATGATGCGACGGCTCGTGGGGCCATTTATATGGTTCGCGAGGCGGCTCAGGTGTTAGACATCGATCTTCGAGGTAAGCGTGCTGCGATTCAGGGGTACGGCAACGCCGGTCAATTTTCCCACAAATTGGCTGAGGAGATATTGGGAATGAGGGTGGTGGCTGTGTCGGACTCAAAAGGTGGCATTCACCAGGAAGATGGTCTTGGCGTAGAGTTAACCATTGCACACAAGCGCGAGACCGGC
>JBFGLD010000319.1:0-6527 GCA_041576335.1 Anaerolineae bacterium
TAGCACATTGACCTTCACTCCTTCAAAGAGGCCCGCGCCCACTTTATCTCCCCCCGGTATCTTAACTCCAGGAAGAATGCAGCCTACCGAGAGGATTGCATCCGCCTCCTGACCGTTATCAGCCACTAGGTGAATTCGGATGCGGGCTAGACCCGCCCTCCACTCTGGTTCTATGCCTTCACCTTCCCCGGGCCCATAGCTTTTGAAGTTCAGAAGTTCTACGGCTGTGAAGGTGCCTTCCGCCAACTTGGTTCCTCCCGGCCCGGGGGCATCTTTGTGTATGAAGCTGCCTCCTCCTGAGACATCTTTGGGATGGACTTGCAGCGTGCCAAAGCCCCTAATCTCTATGGCGTGCCCGTTGGAGGCCGTCGCCTCATCGGGGCAAGGGGGGAAGTCACCGCAGAAGTCTTCTTCAGGTGCTGCAGCAAACCACTGATACGTAAAGGTTTCACTTTTGGCGTCGGCGTCGGCCAGGAAAGCAAACGTCGAGACAGCACCGATAACGGCTACTACGGCCAGCCCGGTGAGTACTAGGATAATTAATCGTCGTTTCATAGTTTATATCTCCTCTTCAATGATTAATTTATTGTGTTCTTAGCTTAAATCCGGTACGACGTGTCACCTCATGACAATTTTCCTTGAGGCGTTTTAGCGTTCAGACAATCATAGGCACTACCTCCACTTAGCTCCCAGAGGAATATAACCAAGCCCGCTTGCCGTCATTTCGTCAACCGGGATCGACCGAGAAGCTTGTTATGTCAAAAATGAAAAACCAGGCCGGGGAAGGAAGCCGGAAGCGGTGAGTTACCAGGGAGAATAACATCAAATGTAGCATGTAAGACAGGTCCGGTTGACCCTATACGAGTAATGAGTGACACGATAGCGCTTGGCTCAGAAGGCACTACCTCGGCTAAATACGGATCGCCTTCAAAAAACAGCGTAGTTGAAAAGGGAGGATTATCTAAATAAGTCACCCGATAATGAATTTGGGCTGGCAGAAACCGGCAGTCGATCCGGAAGCGGCCGGACCTAATTGTAGAAAAGCGATAATTTCCTTCAGCGTCGGCCAGAAACTGGCCCCGAAAAGCGAACGGCCTTATACTGTCGTTCTGCCCAAAGGCATCGGCGTGCCAGACTTCAATGCGTGCACCGGGCAGAGGGGTGATACGGTCTGAGGCGTACACGGTACCGGAGATAATCAATGGGTCTCCCTGTAATCCGGTTGAAGTGAGTGTGGTGGTGAAATGAGTGTTTGTTCGGTATGTACTAAGAGAAGTCACATTCATAGCCTGACGCACGCAGCCCGATTGATTGGCTGCGGTTACTGTTTCAAGGGGCAGCGGGTTGATTTCTGTGGTCACCCGTCCGGTAGACAGCACCGTGCCCCCAATCAAGGCGACCATACCCAGCACATACCCTAAGACGGGATTAGGCCCTTCCTTCATACACAACCACCTCTTTCCTCAACCCACCGGCTGACGATTATTGTGCTGCGGCCGAGTAGAAAACAAGCAGACACTCTGCTGAGACCCGCTGCCCATAGGCCAGACCTATCTTGTACTTTCCTCGCGGCTGTCTCCGGGCACGTGTCACACCCGCGGTGTAGTATTCTCATCGGCTCCTGCCTCCTCATTTCTATCCAGTTCCTTCCGCAAAAAAGCGACCATCGCCGCCAAACTGGCGAAGCCGCGTCGCAGGCCGGTATGCGGATCCTTCAGGCTGAAGCGCCAGACCACGGGCGCGTCCGGGTCCTGGCTCCGCTCTTCCCAGAAGGTCAACAAATAAGTTCGGTGGCGCGGCGCTTTGTCGAACATGGACATGACTCCTCCTGGGCTTCACGCGAGCAGTCAAGTGTGGTATACTGACAAGACATCAAAAGTATAACAACCGATCGTTCCTAAATCATTCCTAAATCGTTCCTTAACTGTGAACTTGGGGAGAGACCGAGGGGGAAGACGTGCAATTGGCCTATTTAGGGACTGTAGAGCTTCGCCAGAACGGGGTCCCAATCACCGGTCTCACGTCTCGCAAAGCTCTGGCCCTGTTGTGCTATTTGGCCGTGACCGGCCGTCCGCACTTACGCCCGAGCCTGGCCGGGCTCTTGTGGGGCGAATTACCTGAGGCCAGCGCCCGCAATAACCTGCGCAAAGCCTTGACCCAGCTGCGCCAACGGGTCGGCTCCCACGTGAACATCACCCGCCAGGCCGTTGCTTTCAACCGGGACAGCTCCTATTGGCTGGACGTAGCACGCTTTGAAGTCCTCGTAGAAAAAGTATCCAATAATGAGGTAGTCGTCGAGCGGCTGCAAGAAGCAGTCGAATTGTACCGGGGTGACTTTTTAGAGGGGTTCTACGTACGGCAGGCCCCCGTGTTTGAGGAGTGGGTCCTGGCCCAGCAGGTCCGTCTGCGAGAGTTGGCTTTGCAAGCCCTGCACGCCTTGACCATCCATTACACCAGGTTGGGAGAAGTCGGGCTGACCCCAGGCATTACCTACGCCACGCAGCTGCTGGCTCTGGAACCCTGGCGGGAAGAAACCCACCGGCAGTTAATGCTGCTGCTGGCCCGCAGTGGGCAGCGCAGCGCCGCCCTGGCCCAGTACGAGACGTGTCGCCGGGTACTGGCCGAAGAGCTGAGCGTCCAACCGGGGGCAGACACGAAAGCCCTGTATATGCACATCCGCGAAGGTACGTTAGACCAAGGCGAAGCCGCCTTCTTCACGCCTTTGCTGCCCCGCCTGCCTGCTTCGCTCGCTCCACCACCTTTTCTCGCCGCCGGCCCGCCACAGCCCGGCCTTACAACCCCCTTCGTCGCTCGAAAGCGCGAGCTGTCACAGTTGGACCGGTATCTCGACCTGGCACTGGCCGGTCAGGGGCGGGTCGTTTTTGTCAGCGGCGAAGCGGGTACCGGCAAGACGAGCCTGGTCCAGGCATTCACCGGGCGGGCCCAGGAGCGGCAGACCAACCTGATCGTCGCCGATGGGAAGTGTAATGCTTACACCGGCGTGGGCGATCCTTACCTGCCCTTCCGCGAGATCCTGCGGCTGCTGACCGGTGATATCGAAGCCAAGTGGGCGGCCGGCACGATCACCCGCGACCACGCCCTGCGCCTGTGGCAGTTGATTCCCGACGCGGTCGAGCTGCTGGTGAACACCGGTCCTGACTTGATTGATATCTTCATCCCCGGTCGGACTCTAATGAGCCGGGCGTCTGCTGCAGCGGCTAATGACGCAAACCGGCTGACCCCACTTCAGAAGCTTATGGCCCAAAAAGAAGGCGGCCCCGGTCGGGCCGATGTGAAACAACGTGACCTTTTTGAGCAGTATACCAGGGTCCTGGAGGCGCTGGCGAAGGCGAAACCAATACTGCTGGTCCTTGACGACCTGCAGTGGGCTGACGCGGGCTCCATCAACCTGCTCTTCCACTTCGGCCGGCGGCTGGAGGGCTGCCGGATTTTGATCATAGCTATATACCGGCCGGCTGACGTAGCACTCGGTCGGGATGGGGAGCGCCATCCATTGGAGCCGGTGATCAACGAGTTCAAGCGGCATTTCGGACAGGTCCACGTCAACTTGAGACAAACTAATGATAGGGATTTTGTCGAAGATTTTTTGGATACCGAACCGAACCGGCTGGGTACTGAATTCCGCCGAGCCCTCTACCGGCAGACCAAGGGCCATGCCTTGTTCACCATCGAGATGCTGCGCGGCATGCAGGAGCGGGGGGACTTGGTGCGGGACGAGACGGGCCGGTGGGTTGAAGGGCCGGCGGTGGATTGGAAGGCGCTGCCGGCGCGAGTCGAAGGTATAATTGAAGAACGGATTGGCCGGCTGCCCATAAGGCTGCAAGAGGCCCTAAAAGCGGCCAGTGTTGAGGGTGAGACTTTTACGGCCGAAGTCGTGGCTCAAGTAACAGCGGTTGGCCAGCCGGAATCGGTCCGGCAGCTGAGCGGCGAGTTGGACAAACAGCATCGACTGGTGAGGTGCCTGGGCAGCCGGCGGTTGATGCCCGGTGGGCAGCGTTTGTCTCGTTATCGCTTTAGGCATATCCTGTTTCAAAAGTATACTTACAGCAGCCTGGACGAAGCAGAGCGGGCCTATCTGCATGAGACGATAGGGCGCGTGCTGGAGGGGCTGTACCGGCGCCAGACGGACGAGATTGCAGTCCACTTGGCCCGACACTTCAAGAAGGCAGGCGTAGCGGAGAAGGCAGTAACCTATTTGTACGAGGCCGGGCAACATGCCATCCGGCTGTCTGCCCATGCCGAGGCGGTCAGGCACCTCAGACACGGGCTCGAGCTCCTCGACGCTCTGCCCAACAGCGCAGACCGTGCTAAACGTGAGTTCGAGCTGCAGATCGCGCTCGGTGTGGCTTTGATAGCTACTAAAGGCTTTGCCGCCCCGGACGTAGGACGTGTCTACAGGCGCGCGCGCGCGTTGAGTCCGCAGGTGGGGAGCCCTTCTCAGCGTTTTCCGGTATTGTGGGGACTTTACAGCTATCATCAAGTGCGGGCAGAGTACAAAATAGCCCGTAAATTCGGGGAGCAGTTCCTGAGCTTGGTGAAAAACGCGCGTGAACCAGGGCTGCTGGCGCTGGCCTACCTTAATTTGGGGACGACCCTCTTTCAGCTTGGGGAGTTCGCCCCGGCCCAAGAGCATTTCGAGCAGAGCCTCGCCCACCACGATCCCCAACACTCCCATCCTCTTGCCTCCCAACTTGGACAAGACCATGGCCTGTTTTGCCGCTGCTTTGGGGCACATACACTGTGGCAGCTCGGCTATCCGGATCGGGCGCTGGCCTGGATACACAAGGCTTTAGCTCGGGCCGAAAAGCTGGCCCAACCGTATGAAATGGCCCTGGCGTTAGATTATGCGGCCATGCTAAATCAGTTTCGCCGCGAGCGGCAGGTGGTCCGAGAGCAGACGAAAATGGCGGCTGCACTATGTCGCGAGCAGGGATTCACCTATTATTTGGCATGGGCACAAATTTTGCAGGGATCGACGCAGGCTACCACTAGGCCGAATGTGCAGGGCATTGCCCAAATGCGGCAGGGGCTGGACGCGTTGCAGGCAACAGGCGCAGCGGTGCGGACGCCCTATTATCTAAGCCTGTTAGCCAAAGCGTATGGGCAAGCAGGCCAGGTCAAAGCAGGCTTGACCGTGCTGGCCGACGCCCTCGCGGTCGCGGAAAAAGTTAGGGAGCGTTGGTGGGAAGCTGAACTTTACCGGCTTAAGGGTGAGCTGCTCCTTGGTCAAGATGCAGATGCAGCCGAGGTCGAACGATACATTCACAAAGCCATCAACATTGCTCGCCGGCAGCAGGCCAAGTCGTTGGAGCTGCGGGCGGTGATGAGTTTATGCAAACTGCGGCAGGCGCAAGGGCAGAAGCTAAGAGCTCGGCGAATGTTAGCCGAGATTTACGATTGGTTCGGCGAGGGATTCGACACGGCGGATCTAAAAGATGCCGGAGCAATGCTAAGGGAGTTGTCGTGAAGCGAGTCGAGTCTCTACTTTAATGGAAACCAGCTAAAGGAGGAAAGTATTGTGGCACCCATCGCATTTACACCCGAAGAGTGGGCCCTCATCAGGCAGACCTTAGACGCGAACCCGGCGAAGTATGGCCTACCCACTCGAGAATATGGCTCGGCGGTGCTGGCCTCGTTTAATATTCGAAAATTAGGTAATGTCGAGGGACGCAGTTCTGAAACCTGGGATTTTTTGGCCCACGTCTGCCGGCATTTTGATTTGCTGGCCGTCCAGGAGATTATGGATGATCTGAGCGGCTTCCAGGAATTGAAACGGCGCTTGGGTCCGGAGTTCGGAGTGATTGTGTCCGACAAGACCGGAGCCTTTCCGGGTGAGCCGGGGGTCGGCGAGCGGCTCGGCTACATTTTTAATTGGTCAGTTGTTCAGCGAGGCGAGGTGGTATCGGATGTAACTTTCGACCGCAGCAAATTGTTAGAAACCGTGGCTAAGAGCAAGAAGCAGATCGAAGCCGCGATTGCCCCCCATGAAGGTTATTTTCAGGCCCTGCATGAGTGGGTTATGGGGGGCGAAGTCGGCCCTCATCCCAAGAAACCCAAGGTGAAGTTGCCGGTATTTGTCACCTTTATTCGACAGCCTTTCTGCGTCAGTTTTCGGATCGTAGGTCATCCCGGCACAAAAGCGTATGAATTCATGGCCATCAATGCCCATCTTTATTTTGGCAATTTCGTATCGGACCGGCGTCAAGAGTTTGATGCTTTGATGGAGTGGATTATGGCCCGGGTGAAAGAAGCTGACCGGGCCTATTACCCCAATTTTATTTTGTTGGGCGATTTAAATCTCGATTTTGACAACCCTGTCACCGACCGGGCACGGATCGAGGCTCACATCAAGACCTTTAATCAAGAAATGAATCCGGCCGGAGCCAACGTCAATTTCCCCTTTTTAGACATTCATCCCTCCCGGATAAATGTGTTCCGCACCAATGCCCGGCTCGATCAGACTTTTGACCACATTGGCTTATTCAGCAGAGATCACCGCCTACCGA
>JBFGLD010000320.1:0-6514 GCA_041576335.1 Anaerolineae bacterium
GAACCCGCCTGGCTCGCGATATTATGATTGCCGCCCGCAGCAGTGGAGACCCTAATGCAAATCCATCCCTGCGGACAGCTATTGAAAAAGCCCGGGCTGCCAACATGCCTAAAGATAATATCGAGCGGGCCCTTAAGAAGGGCACGGGTGAATTGGAAGGTGGCGAACTTGACGAGATTACTTACGAAGCTTTTGGTCCATACGGTATTCCGATTCTAATAAAATGCTTGACCGACAATCGCAATCGTGCCCTGGCCGACATCCGCAGAGTTTTTAACCGGCAAGGCGGTAATATGGCTGAGGCCGGCGCCGTTAGTTGGATGTTTGACACCAAAGGCTATATTACCATTGACCGCACTGGCCGAGATCCGGATGAAGTTTTTTTGATTGCGGTCGATGCTGGCGCGGAAGACGTTGAAATAAGTGACGATACGATTGAAATCTATACACCGGCCGACCAGTTACACGCGGTGAGTACTGTGCTCAATGAGAACGGTTTAGAGATCGCCGACACTGAACTCGCGCAAATTCCAAAAAATGAGATTGAACTAGGCCAAAAAGAAACCTTACAAGTAATGGGCGTAATTGAGTCGCTCGAAGAACTCGACGACGTTCAACAGGTCTACTCCGGTCTGAGTATCACCGATGAAGCGCTGGCTGCGCTCGAAACGGCTTAGGCTATCGTGCGCGTTCTTGGTGTTGACCCCGGTACGGCCATTACCGGCTGGGGTGTAGTAGAAAGTGAGGGTCAAGATCTGATAGGGGTGGCTTATGGCGTAATCACCACGCCGGCCGGGATGCTGTTACCCCAACGCCTTCAAATTATTTACCGGGATTTAACCCGGGTTGTCGAGCAGTGGCAGCCCGAAACCGCAGCCATCGAAGAGCTATTTTTTAGCAGAAACGCTAAAACCGCCCTGGCCGTGGGGCACGGACGTGGAGCGGCGATGCTCGCCTTGGTTAACGCGAATGTACCGATTTCAGAATACAAACCATTGGAAGTGAAACAGGCTATTACCGGCTATGGCGGCGCTGACAAACACCAGATTCAGCAAATGGTTAAACTTTTACTGTCGCTTGACGATATTCCTCGGCCTGATGATGCCGCCGATGCCTTAGCGGTAGCAATTTGCCATCTGCACTCGGCGCGGCTGCGTTTGTTGGAGGGTGAATGATCGGTTCTCTGCGGGGCGAAATCATCGATAAACAAGAGGATAAATTCTTGCTTGAGGTTGGGGGTGTCGGCTTCGAAGTATTCGCCCCGACTTCATTACTGGATAGGCTTAGTGTCGGCATAAAAACTCAAATTTTTACCCATTTACATGTCAGGGAGCAAGAGTTAACCCTATTTGGTTTTGTGGATATAGAAGAGTTAGGTTTATTTCGTACGCTGCTCAAAGTGCAGGGTATTGGCCCGAAAGTCGGCCTGGCAATCTTATCACACATTCCCGGCGAAACCTTACGACAAGCCGTGGCCCGAGAGGAAGCCGCACTGTTGGCGCGCGTACCGGGTATTGGCCCCAAAAAAGCCAGGCAAATCATTTTTCAGTTAAAAGATAAAGTCGGCCTAGAAGACATCTTTGCTTCGACCACAATGATTACCGATAGCGACAGCGAAGTCATTGCCGCCTTAACGGCGTTGGGCTACAGCGTTGTCGAAGCCCAAGCAGCCTTGCAGCAGATTCCCAAGGATATGCAACAGGAGAGTGTCGAGGAAAAAGTACGGGTAGCATTGAGCAGTTTAGCCAGGATTTGAGAGCCGGTTAAATTGGATGTCACGTCGAACATGATAGCAAGGCGATGATGGCATGCCGGCAGACCCTAATTTGTGGCGATGTTCCCCAGTAGACCTACCGCGGCTATGCCGCACGTTGTTTACTACTTTCCGATGCAAAACTTGCTAAAGATGGTATCTAACAAATCCTCTGTTACGGTTTCCCCGGTAATCTTCCCCAATGCCTCAACCGCTTCACGCACATCGATCGAGACCAAATCCGGGGAAAGCCCATTTTGTTGAGCCCCGATTGCAGACTGCGTATATCCCGCAGCTTCTTGAAGTAAAGCTTTGTGGCGCGGATTGCTTACCAGAGGCGCATCGGCCAACGTAACATTTCCCCCCATAATTATTTTTATGATTGCAGTTTCTAACAGCTCAATTCCCTCATTGTTCACGGCAGAGATAGCGACGCGAGGCACCGCAGGCAAAAAGTGAGGCGGAAAGCTTCGATTATGAGCTGAAGGTAAATCATTCTTATTGACCACCAACAGCGCCGGCTTGCCCTGCACCAACCTTTCAATCTCCCAATCACCACTTTCAGGATCACAACTCCCGTCAACAACCATGAGGGCTAAATCAGCCCGCGCCAAGGCGCTTTGACTGCGCTCGACACCAATACGCTCGACCTCATCTGCCGGCTCCGCCCGAATACCCGCGGTATCGACCAACACAAGTGGAATGCCGCCCATATTGACAGTTTCTTCTAACGTATCGCGGGTGGTGCCGGGAATAGCCGTCACGATAGCTCGATCGCCGCGGAGCAAGGCGTTGAGCAGACTACTTTTGCCTACATTAGGCCGGCCTACAATGGCTGCCCGGACACCCTGCCGATAAATCAGCCCGTGATCGGCGCTTTGTAACAGCTTTTCCAAACGCTCTTTAACCTGGGTCAAAGGCCTAACCACCTCCTGGAGCGGAATTTCATCCTCAACAAAATCGATGCTGGCTTCCAGGTAAGCCAGCGTGTCCAACAACTTGGTTCGCACCTTAGAAACTTGCACCGAAAGTGAGCCACCCAGTTGTTCATTCGCTATGCGCAATGCTGCATCCGTTTTTGCTTCGATGATATCTAACACAGCTTCAGCCTGAGCCAGGTCGAGACGCCCGTTCAAAAACGCCCGGAGAGTCAGCTCGCCGGCTTCGGCCGGCCGGGCACCCAGGCTCAGCGTAAGTTCTAAAATGCGCTGCAGAGGTACAATGCCGCCGTGGGCTTGAATCTCGACTACGTCTTGACGGGTATAACTGTAGGGCTGAGGCATAAATACAATGAGCGCTTCGTCAATAATGGCCTGCGATTTGGGATCAACGATATGACCGTAGTGAAGATATCGCGGTTGGAAATCAGGCCCGCCTTTGACAAATCGAAACAGATGGTGGGCAATATCATAGGCTTCGGGACCGCTGAGTTTGACGATGCCTACACCTTTTTGGCCTATTGACGTGGCAATAGCAGCTATGGTATCATCTAGACTGTACATAAGTTAACAATCTCTACGCCATCCAATTCGGCGTTTAAAAAATCAAGAGTTTTGCTGACCTCGATCTATAAAGATTTATTCTTAGCAATATTTACACAGCTGAACGGTGACTGTCACTTTCCTTAAATTTTTGCATAGAAATGTAGGAAACAGCCAAAATCTAGACAACTCAAGTGATGGTCACCTGATTTTCAAAGCCTACCGCCTAAGTCCGATCACTTAATGATCTAGCGGTTATTATAACATAAGCTAATCAGCTATAGATAATCTGGTTATTCACCAATTTGATTACGACATCTGTTTTCCAAGGGTTCCTTGCCCTTCGCTCAGGCTGTTGACTTCGTAATCATAAGGCGCCACGCACGGTTTTGCTCCGATTTCAATTGATGCGGTTGCAGTATGCCGGTTTGGCTAGAGCAATGCACGCCCTTCCATAAATAAAATGACAAATTTGTGTCACCGTCTAAATAAAGCGATAATGATAGCTGTGACCGTGGTTTGGCGCCGGTCCAAAGTTCACGGAGCGTTCGTTATTAGAGCAACAGCCTGATTAGTGGTTTCTAAATTCATGAAGACTTCGGCTCACTGGCTGCTTGTACCAGTAAAATACTTTAAATCCAGTATTAGCAGCAAGATCATCCTGCCTTATGCGGTGCTTACCTTAATCTTGACTGCGTTTGGAGTTTATGTTGTAACACAACTTGTCGTGGTAAGCCTCGAAGAGCGTCTAAAAAACCAGTTACTCAACGCCGGGCGCGTTGTCAGTGACGAGGTAGTTAATCGCGAAAATCTACGTTTGGAAGTCGAGCGCCTTGCAGCTAATACTGAACTTGTACCTCAGTCCATCATTGCTCGCGACCTTCTTGAACTGAACGCTTTGGTGTCCCCTTATATTGCCAATAGTAAAGCCATCGACAGCATCATTGTTGTTGATACGCAGGGTAAGGAGCTGCTTCGGCTCCAACGCGAATCACCGGCCTCTGGCGCAGTCGTTCAGACAACGCTGGGTAGTCAGGTCAGTTACTCAAACTGGTCGGCTGTTTCGAACGTTTTGTCCAATCCCGATGGCGTCATCAAGGATATCCAATTGGGCCAAGATTCGGAGTCAGGTGAGTTGATCATCTACACCGTTGGCCCTGTTCGTACTCCGGACGGGATTGTTGGTGCCGTTTTGGTTGGGACCTATTTAATCAAAGAGATGAGTGCCCTCCATAGTTTGGCTTTGGCCGATCTTACTCTATTTGATGATAGGTCAAATGTCGTCGCCTCCACGCTGGTATTAGGTCAAGAGGAAAGCGCCAAGGAAGTATTTGACGTATTTACACCGGAACGTTATCTACAAGTTATCAATAACGAAGACGTAACGCTACTCGACGAAATAACGATTGAAACGCAAAACGAAACCTACCGGTTGGCTTATATTCCTTTTAATTTAAGAGGGCGGCTCGAGGGTGTATATGCAGTGGCCTTACCCACGAACTTTATTACCGAAAAAGACAGTGCCAGCCGTAATCAGTTGAGCCTAATCTTTTCGTTAGGCGTGGGAGCGGTTTTCGGGATTGGGTATTTAATCTCATATCGCATTGTACAGCCAATTCTACAATTAGTCAGAACCTCGCAGGCAATTGCCAGAGGCGATCTGACCCGCAGAACCGGCTTAGAACGGGATGACGAGATCGGTATCCTGGCTAAGACTTTTGATGGCATGACGGCCAAACTGCAAAAGAAAACAAATGAGTTGGAAGAAGAAGCCAGTAAACTCAGCGCTATCTTAAGCAGTATTGCCAATGGAGTCCTCGTTCAAGATTTGGCGGGAAATACGATCAGAATGAATCCTGCTGCTGAAAAAATCTTGCGAGTCCTACAAAATGATCCCCAATTTCCTCAGGGTCAGAAGGGCAGTCAGGTTACAGGCAACGATCTGAATTCGATCCTGGAACCGCTAAAAAATCTTCGATTTCACGAATCAAAACGTTTTGAAGTGGGTCGTCGCATCTTAAGTGCCTTGTCCGCGCCGGTGGTCGCTTCGGATGGCGAACAGCTTGGTTCGGTAATTGTGCTGCGGGATATTACTCGCGAGGTTGAGTCTGAAAAACTGAAAGACGACTTTATTACCAGCATCTCGCACGAACTCAAAACTCCCCTCACTGCGATTAAAGGGTACCTGGAACTTATCAAAATGTCAGGTGGTGATAGTCTCAGCAAGCGAGAATTGGAATGGCTTACGTCAAGTGATAAAGAGATAACCGATTTAGACAATTTAATCCAGAAAATGCTAGACTTATCTCAAATTAATGCCGGTGAACTTGGCACCGATCGACAGGTGATAAATTTGTCAGAATTGGTAGAGACTGAAACAATCCACTGGGTCGAAAAAATGAAGCAAAAAGGTCTATTTTTCAAGGTCCAGTTGTCCGACGAACCCATTTGGATCGAAGGAGATTGGGATAAATTAACCCGGGTGACTCATATCCTGATTGAGAATGCTCACAACTACACCTTGTCGGGAGGAAAAGTAGAAATTCGAGTCTATTCAAAAAATGGCCGGGCTCAGGTCGATGTAAAAGACACGGGCGTGGGGATCGACGAAAAAGATCAACGGTTTATTTTTACCCGATTTTTCCGGGCGATCCACGAAGAAAATACGTTCGAAGTTAGCGGAGCCGGCCTCGGATTGTACATGAGCAAAGCCTTCGTTGAAGCCCACCCCGGAGGAAAGATGTGGATGAATAGTGGAACTCATCAGGGTAGTACTTTCCGTTTCACACTGCCAATGGTCGATCCAGATTTAGCCAAGTTGGCGGCCAACCCCGTCGAACACGTTGAGTCGCAGTAACGCGACCTCTACACGCCACGCCAGCTTGCCCTACGCCTCTAAGCCTAACCTAACCCAAATAGCAAAACCTTAAAATTTGACGCCAACTCTTGTTCCTCCTATCTTTTACGGTTAAGATCAAATGTAACATGGACAGGCTCAGCTTATTTGAGGAGAACTTTTTCTACTAGAACATCAAGATAACTCGTCAAACCGGATTCAAATCTCGCCATGTTATAATGGGTATATGCCAGAAGACGTAAATCCTCCAATAACCACATTCCAGTCGAGCCAGAACGAAAACGACATCTGGGGTAAGGCACTTGTCGCGTTCATCTTTTTGATATTAAGCTTTATCTGCATTTTCTGCTCATCACAAGGCGCATTATGGTTGATCGATCGGGGGCAAGTTAATGCCCGAGCAATCTCGTCCCGACAGGCCAA
>JBFGLD010000321.1:0-6462 GCA_041576335.1 Anaerolineae bacterium
CCAAAAGGGGCCAATCGTCCTGCGGCATCAAAATATTTGCCGGTTTTATGTCCCGGTGAATTATTTGCCGGTCGTGAGCAAAGGCCAGAGCCTGGGAGACAGGAATGATGATAGTCAGAGCTTGCTGCCAGGAATACGGTTTATCAGGCTTCATCCGATCTTTGAGGGAACCGCCGGGAACATACTCCATAACAATGTAAGCCCAGCCTCGCTCTTCCCCATAGCTGTAGATGGTAAGAATATTCCGGTGCCGTAGCGCAGCAATGGCTTGCGCTTCCAGACGAAAACGGGCGAGCATGGTTTTTGTCTCCTCGCTGCCTTCGTCTGCCTGGATTGGAACAATTTTGATGGCCACCCACCTCGACAATCTTTCGTCATAAGCCCTATAGATGGTGGCCATCCCGCCCGTACCGACCAATTCTTTTAACTCATACCCACCAAAGGATTGGCCTAATAAGTCATCCATCGCCCTGTCTCCGCTCAACGTTGTTCGACACTCAAATTATAACATGGCCATTAACTGCCGACAAGAGGAATAAAGTCCGGCAGGTTAGTTTGTTATTTGTAGCACATTTCCGCGGTGGTCCACAAGGTATATCTCGCCGGCTTCATCTTCGCCAAAGGAACTAATGGTGTGATTTGTTTGGAGCAGCTGTGCTTCAGACCAACTCCCATCTGTTTCTTGACGCAGTCCCCAAATTGTGCCCGAGCAGTAGTCTCCATAGAAATACGTGCCGTCCAGGGCCGGGTATTGACCCCCGCGGTACACATAACCCCCGGTAATGGAACAGCCCTGGTTATGGTCATATTCGGCGACAGGCAGTTCCAGGCCGAGACTGGCGGGCTCGCAGTTAGACTGATTAAAGCAGTGGAATCCTTCCATGAGGCGCCAGCCATAGTTACGACCACTCGGTGCTCCGGAAAATTCTACGTGCACCTCTTCGTACTGATTTTGCCCAACGTCGGCGATGTACATATCGCCGGTCGCCCGGTCGAATGAGAATCGCCACGGGTTGCGCCAGCCATAAGACCAAATTTCAGGGCGGGCCGTGTCACTCGCGACCAACGGGTTGGTTTCCGGTACGCCATACGGTTCCGCATTATCAACGTCAAGCCGAATAATTTTGCCGAGTAACGTGCTCAGAGACTGGCCGTTATTTTGTGGATCGTTGGCGGCACCGCCATCCCCCAACCCGACATAAAGATAACCATCAAGTCCAAAGGTGAGCTGCCCGCCGTTATGGTTGGCAAACGGCTGGCCGACCGTTAACAATATTACGGCACTGTTGGAATCAGCAACGTTTGGGTCCGCCGACACTTGGTAGCGAGCGATAACAGCATCTCCCTGAATATTGGTATAATAAACAAAGAAGAAACCGTTGGTGATGTAGTTTGGATGAAAGGCAACGCTTAGCAAGCCTTGTTCATTAGCGTCAGAGCCAACAATTGAGACGATATCGAGGAACGGAGTGGATACAGTTATGCCATCCTTGAGGACGTAGACTCGACCTGCCTGCTCAACAACAAAGAGTCGTCCGCTGCCGTCACCGGCGTGTGTCAAATGGAGCGGCTTTGAAAGGCCCGTAGCAATGGGTCTGAGGCTGATCGATAATGCCTCCAGAGGTAAAGAGTTAACCGGGGTTGCAGTTGGAGCTTGGGTATGGGTGGGTGAAGGTTCCAATGGTACCGTGTCCGCCGCCCGACCTGTCGCAGGTTCTGTTTCAACACCGGCGTCACTGAGCGGCGCTTTAGTTGGTATGTCGGTGGGCGTCTCAGCCGGCTCCGGAGACGGGGCGGGCACCGCGCGTTCTTCGATCGGGGCGGTTGTTGGCTGGGATGTTGGCGTGTCGACGACCGGAACAACGGTCGGTCGAGGCGGTAGAGCGTTGTTGCCCCCGAACTGGCACGCGGACAGCAGCAGTAGGACCGCAATTGCTGGCGTCCAAATAATAGGACGTGAGATAAGCATCTGTTGTCGTTTTCCTCCCTTGTTTGAGTTCTTAATAAACGCTTCCTAGCTTAACTAGGAAACCTTAAATAATTGTGAAAATTTGATCGAAGGGAAGTGAAAGTCACGCCTGTTTTAGAGCTAGGAATGCGGCTTTGAGGCTCTCTCTGCAAGTTCCTGGGCGCACCACGTCGCGACGGGCGGGCCAGCCGGGCCGCACCGTACCATCCGGCTCATAGGCATTGAGCTGCTTGGTAGATCCGCCGCTGGCCCGACCCACAATAATTTCCAGTTGGCCGTCACTTTCCAGGTCGGCCACGGCCAGGGTACGCACTTCGCCACTGCCAAAGGGATTGCGCGTCCACAGTTCTGTGCCGGCGCTGTTATAGACAGTAAGCTTGTCCGAGCTGCGACCCACAATGACTTCTAACGTGCCGTCGCCGGTGAGATCGGCCACGGCGATGCCGGGCCAAACGCGGCTGTTGTTAGGGGCACGCCACCTCAGGCTGCCGTCTTTGCCGCTAAGTGCGACGACGTCGTAGGAGCCCCAGATGACTTCGGGGTTTCCATCCTCATCGAGGTCAGCCACGGCAGGCGAGGCATACCAACCGGTTTGACACCAGGAGGAAAAGCAGCCGCCGTAGGCCCACTTTAGCACCGGCGCAGCCACGGTTTGGCCGGGTCGCGCCTCGGTTAATGAGATTTGGTGGCCGCCGGCCAACAGCATGCTTAAGCAGATAAAAAAGATTCGAATTTTCTTTGACATGGTTAATCTTTAAATTCTTAACGTTAATTAATGCCTCTGGCGTCTCCTGGGCGTGCTTAGTAGTTTCAATTCTTGATTATCGTTTATTTAACCACCGGTCGGGAAGCGCAAAAGATACGGATTTTTGATTGTCGACCCAACGCAGAAACTACTGAGAAAATAGGTGACTGACTTCCGTGGTTTTTACGGAATTAGTCATTACCCTGATTTCATGTTTTGATTGCTCAATGGTAAACTAATTCTATCGGAAAGTCACTTTGAATCTAGCGAAACGAGGAGCAACAATGACAGAGCCAATCGTGACGCAACTTAGCCCAACCCAAGCCATAGCCTACCAGGGCGTGCTCGACCTGGCGACTCGCCAGGAACCGTTGATTGGGTTAACCACCCGCAGTGGCAGCGGTCGCAGCACGATACTGCGGAACGTTGCCGCCCAACTTGAGGCTCCGCTAGTTACTTTAGCGGAGGTGCTCGACAAGGTCGGTGGATTTCATCCGCTCCAGCTTGAGGAAGGATTAGCTCAAGTTTTTCTGGAGCCGCTGGCCCACTCTGACTTGGTGGTGATGGATGATCTCCATGTCGTGGCCGATGTTTGCAATCACTGCTTTTATCGAGCCCGGCCAAACCTGCTGCAACTGGCCCTCGAAGCGGTGCTGGCATGTCTGAACGGAGTCGGGAAGCAGCTCATACTGGGGCTGCGAAACGAGGCCCCGGCACCAATGCACCAGCGCTGCCTCTATGTCAAGATGTCGCCGTTGGAGCCCCGGGACTTCCGCTTTTTCTTTTTGGCAATGCTTGGTGCCCGTGCCGGTAGCCTTGACTATGAGCGCGTTCATCGCTTTGTGCCCCGGCTGGATGTCCATCAGATGAAATATGCGAGCCGCCTATGGCCGGACGGACAACCGCTGGATACTGGGGCGTTTCTTGATTTCCTGGAACAGCAAGCTCTGGCCAGCAATGTCGATACCGGCAAGGTCGAGGCTGTCTCTTTGGACGCGCTGCACGGTGTGGACGAGGTGATTCGCAGTTTGGAAGTTGATGTCATCGTGCCCATGGAACGCCCCGACCTGGCCGACCAGCTGGGGTTGGAACCCAAGCGAGGTGTGCTGCTGTACGGCCCGCCCGGCACCGGTAAGACGACCATCGGCCGCGCTCTGGCCCATCGTCTGCGCAGCAAGTTTTTCCTGATTGACGGTACGGTCATTAGCGGCACGCACGATTTTTACGGTAAAATTCATCAGGTTTTCGAAGGGGCCAAGGCCAATGCGCCGAGCGTTCTGTTTATTGACGACAGCGATCTGCTATTTGAAGATAGCGATGAAACCGGCCTTTATCGCTATTTGCTGACCATGATGGACGGTCTGGAATCAGTGGAAAATGGTCAGGTTACCGTGATATTGACGGCCATGAATATTGGCAGCCTGCCGCCGGCGCTAATCCGCAGCGGACGGGTGGAGTTGTGGCTCCATATGGATTTGCCGAATAGTTCCGCCCGAACAGCTATTCTAAAGGATCTTCTCCAACGCGTCACGGCTTACATGCAATCTGCTGATCTGGGGTCGGTCGTAGAGCGGGCCGAGGGCTTTACCGGGGCCGATCTCAAGCGGGTTGTGGCGGACGCGGTGAACCTGTACGGTTACGACGTTGCCGGGCAGCGGAAACCGGCCGAGCCGCTGGCCTATTTCAACGAGGCCATCGATCGCCTCACCAAACACCGGCAGCAATTAGAAGCAGCCCCGGCTTTCACCGCCGAGCATCACGGCCCGGCCAGCCGGCGGCGGCAGGGCTACTATGCCGCGATGGCGGCGCTCTCTCGGCTCAATGCTGCCGAATAAAAAAGCCTCGTGGAAGACCCACGAGGCTGGCATTCCCTCTGAAGCTTGTTATGGGGCCGGTTCAGCCACCTTTTTTTCGATTGTGGACGCCTGTTCTTGCTGGGCGGCCAGCATCTTATTGAGGGCGCTCATGTAAGCCCTGGCACTGGCCACAATGATATCGGTGCTGGCGCCGTGACCGCTGTAGGTTCGAGCCACTTGAGCCCCGGTTTGAGGATTGGTGGTGTATCCTTGACCGTCTTCCGGCTGAATGCGAATGGTTACTTCGCCAATAGCGTCGATGCCTTCGGTCACCGCTTGGACCACGAATTCAGTCAGCGTATTGGGCACGTCGACAATACGGTTGATAGCTTTGTAAACGGCGTCAACCGGCCCGGTACCGATAGCGGCGTCGGTAAGTTCCGCGCCATTGGGGTCGATCAGGGTCACTGTGGCGGTAGCTTTAACGTGTTCGCCGCACATAACGTGGATGTCGTCTAATTTCCATATTTCCGTGGGCTGATAAAACTCATCGGTGATGATGGCTTCAATATCGGCATCCGTAACGATTTTCTTTTTGTCGGCAATTCGTTTAAAGCGCTGAAATGCCTTATTGAGCGCCTCCTTGGTCAGGTTGGAGTAACCTAAATCCTCAAGCCGGGTGCGGAAGGCGTGTCGACCTGAATGCTTGCCCAATACCAAAGAGCTGGCATGTAAACCAACGTCTTCGGGGCGCATAATCTCATAGGTGGTATGATGTTTGAGCATTCCGTCTTGGTGGATACCGGCTTCGTGAGCAAAGGCATTCACGCCGACGATGGCCTTGTTCGGTTGGACCGGCATACCGGTGTATGCACTCACCATGCGGCTGGTGCGCATAATTTGGGTCGAGTCGATATTGGACTCGACCCAAAAGCTCTGCGGACGGGTTTGGATGGCCATGACCACTTCTTCCAGGCTGGTGTTGCCGGCCCGCTCGCCAATGCCGTTGATGGTTACCTCAACCTGGCGTGCTCCGTTTAGAATACCGGCCAGGGTATTGGCCGTGGCCAAGCCCAGATCGTTGTGGCAGTGGGTCGACCAGACCACAGTGTCCGCCTCAGCCGTATTTTCAATCAAATATCTGATCAGCCAGCCAAATTCTTCGGGCGTAGTATAGCCGACGGTGTCGGGAATATTGATCGTGGTGGCCCCGGCTTTAATGGCTTCGGCCAATACTACTGTTAAAAATTCGGGGTCGCTGCGACCCGCGTCCTCCGGTGAAAATTCAACGTCGTCACATTTGCGTTTGGCGTATTTGACCGCCTTGATGACTTGATCAATGCACTCTTCTCGGTCAATCTTGAGTTTATGTTTGAGATGAATGTCACTTGTTGCCAAAAAGGTATGAATCCGGTGTCGAGGTGCCACCCTAACGGCCTCGTAAGCCCGATCAATGTCTTCCTCATTAGCACGGGCCAAACCGGCAATAACCATAGGTTGTTTCAGCTTGCGACCGTCGGTGAGTGGACCAACTTCCTTGGCGATACGCCGAACGGCTTCAAAGTCGCCCGGAGAGGCAATTGGAAAACCTGCTTCGCAAACATCAACGCCCAGTCGAGAGAGCTGCCGGGCGATTTCTAACTTTTCTTCGATATTCAACGTAGCGCCTGGTGATTGCTCACCGTCGCGCAGTGTCGTGTCAAAAATGATCAGCCTATCTTTGACGGGTACGTCAGTCTCGGAACTCATTTTCGCTGTCCTCCAGATTAATCTTGGTCGAGGTTGGTAGGTGGTAATTAGCAGTCAGCCGGTACTCACTGCCAATTGCCACCTACCAATCTCGATATAAAGGTTTAATGGCCAGAAATTTTTCTCCAAAGACCTAAGGTCAGCAAGGTCGCCAAGGTCAACTAAATCACCGTCTGCCATAGACCACCACCTCCTCGTTATAG